>CAVCWN010000265.1:0-3513 GCA_963605975.1 Desulfovibrionaceae bacterium
AAAAAACAAGGCTCTTTTTTATAGTGACAGTTTGAAAATAAACTATGGAGAAATAACCGTCCTGTCTGGAATGGGACAGGCAGCCCTTTCGACTGCAGAAGATTTTTTTTCCGGTCTGCAGGAAGAAAACATTTCTGGCTTGATTACTTTTTTTGACAAGACTTGTGAAAACAAAAAAAATAAAATCATCAAAATAAATTTAAAAAGCAAAAAGTTTAATTCCACATTTTTAAGAAAACATAAGGCTGCTATTGTTCCTTCTGACAGAAACTACAGGGCTGCAAATCCACAGCTTACGATAGAAGAAATTCTTAATGTTTACAAAAAATGGCCTTCTAAAAAATTCACATGGGATTTAATAAAAAGGGCTGACGTAAAAATCACCCCTTACGAAAAAGTTTCTGCTTTGAGCGGAGGCATGCTGCAACGCCTTATCCTTGAGAGGGAACTTTCTTTAAATCCTTCTTTAATCATCCTTGCAAATCCAATGCAGGGGCTGGACATTGACGCCCAGGGAAATCTTTGCCACCGCCTTTTGGAATTAAAAAATGAGGGTAAGGCGATTTTTATAATCGGCTCTCTTGATTTTCCCCTATCTTTGTGCCAGAGAGTTTACGCCTTAGAAGACGGCACCACAAGCCTCACATACGAAAAGGGAAAAAGTTACAGGCATGAAAAAAGGGAAGAAGAAAAGGTTAAAGAAGTAAAACTGATTGAACCGCCGGAACTTGTAAAGAATGATTTTCTTGCTGATGGCAGAAGCGGTAGTGACGAAGAAAAGGCAAGTGTGGATGTTGGTGGAATTAGACCTTTCGTGGAAGACCAAACTACATCTGCCGAAGAAAGAGCAGATGTAGATGTTGCGCCTTTCGTGGAAGATAAAGCTGCCTCTGACGAAGAAGTGACGGATGTGGCTGGCGCGCCTGTCGAAGATGTTGCGCATTTCGAAAAAGATAAAACTGATTCTAACGAAGAAGGGGCCCAGCCTGCACAAGATGACAAGCCGGCGCCTGCCGAAGATGTTGCGCCTTTCGTGGAAGATAAAGCTGCCTCTGACGAAGAAGGGCCCCTGTCTGCACAAGACAAATTCACCACAGCAATCCCGCTTCCACTAGAAGAAATTTCTTGTGTGCAGGATGTGATTACGATGGAAGAAATGGCGGCCCTGCTTCCATCCTACAATACTCCCATTCAGGAAAAATCTTTTTCGGACTTGTATGTTGAAAAAGACACCACTGTAAAAGAGGATGAAGTTATTGCTGCTTTTGAAGTGCCTGTTTTTGAAAGTGATTACAAAGAAGAAGAAAAAAGTTTTTTTAAAGATAAAAAATCCTTTTGGAAAAAAAATAAAGATAATGAAAGTGATTTAAAGAATTTTAAATTTGATTATGTTCCGATCCTAAAAAATCATGATAAAAAAAACAGAAGAAAGAAAAATCATGGAGAAAATGATGATGGAAGAAATTAAAGAAAAAAATGTGGTAAAAAAAATATTTTCACTTTTTTCAAAAATACTTTCGCCGCTCTTGGGTCTGCTTATTTGCCTTTTGTTGATTTTTATTTTTTCTAAAAATCCAGGCGAAGCTGTTAAATCTTTTTTTGCAGAAACATTTTCTTCAAAATATTATTTTGGATTATTTTTAACACAAGGCGGATATTTGCTGCTTGCATCCTGCGGAGCCTTTATGGCATACAAAAGTGGCAACATGAACTTGGGCGGTGAAGGTCAAATTTATTTAGGCGGATTTACAGCATGTCTTGTTTTGCTTTACATAAAAGGGGAGCCTCTTTTAGTAATGACTCTTTCCATTTTTACCTGCATTTTTTCCGGTTCACTTATGGCAGGATTTTCTGCTGTGCTTAAAGAAAGAAAAAAAGTTCCTCCGTTACTTACATCTTTTCTCTTGTCATCGGCTGTCATTCCATTAATTGACGGTATAATTTTATCAATAAAATCCGGCAGTCAGACAAACACGCTTTCCCTTGACTACATTGACCCGATTTTCAGAATGAAAAAAATTCTATCACCTTCTCCACTGACAATTTCTTTTTTCCTAAGCCTTGCAATTTTTTTAGCATGCGCTTTTATTTTTACAAAAACTAAATTCGGAAGGGAAATAAAAATCTGGGGAGTAAGCGAAGACTTCGCAAAGTATGCAGGTTTGTCTTCTAAAAAAAACACATATCTTACTTTGCTTTTTTCGGGAGTCCTTCATTCGCTGACAGGATTTTTTGCAGTTACGGGCAGCTACTTCACATGCCACCAGAATTTTTATTCGGGCATGGGGTGGAATGCTTTAAGTGCCGCTCTTCTTGCAAGCGAAAATCCTTTTTTACTTTTGCCAGCTTCACTTTTTTTAGCATGGCTTTACACCAGCGCAGACAGAGTTTCTTTAACCCAGGGTTTTACATTCGACATTGCTTCTATAATTCAGGCAATTATTCTTTTTACAAGTGCAATTCCTTGGATGACAAAAAAAATTACTTCTTTAAAGCGAGGTTTAAATGAATAATTTTTTACAAATAATTTACATTGCTTCTCCTCTTTTACTTTTGACTATTGGGGCTTTAATTTCTGAGTACGCAGAACGAATGGCAATTTTTTTAGACGGCATAATAAATTTGGGAGGATTTTTGTTTTTTACTTTTACAGTTAAAAGCGGAATGATTTTTCCTTCTGTTTTGCTTTCTGTTTTTGCATGCAGCCTTTTAGTTTTTCTTACAGAAAAAATCGCTTCTTCTTTAAATGCTAATATGTTTTTAGTCAGTTTGAGTTTAAATATTTTTTCAACAGCCTTGGTTTCTCTTTTGTCATCTGTCATTTTTTCGAGCAGGGGAATTTTATTTTCAAAGGAATTTATTTTTTCACCTGGCCAAGTAAGAATAATAAGCAGCGTCATTTGTCTTGCACTTTCTTTTTTGACAATAGTTATTTTAAAACATTCACGTCTTGGTTTACAAATTAGGATTTCTGGAAGCGATGCAAATGTTCTTGACGCAAGCGGAACTTCTTCAAAATCCATTAAATCTTTTTCCTGGATCATTGCGTCTGCTTTTGCTGCCCTGGTTGGGGTGTCAATGACTATGCGCATTTCTTCTTACGTGCCGGGTCTTTCTTCGGGCAGAGGCTGGACTGCTTTAGCTGCAGTTTTTTTGGGAAAGAAAAATCCTCTTTTAATTTTACTGGCAGTTGTTGTTTTTGCACTTGGTGAATTTCTGAGCACAAACATTCAAAATATTTCTTTCTTTGAAAATATTCCTTCTTCAGTTCTTTTGTCACTGCCCTACCTGCTTGCTCTTTTTTTAATAACCATCATTCCGCAAAAAAAATAACTTCTTTGATTTTTTTCTAGATTTTTTTTAGAGGGATTTTTCTGGAAGATTTTTTTTAAAGAAATTTTCTAGAAAATAAAAAAGAAATTCTATGAAGAAAAAATCCTAGCCCGGCGTGGAGGGCCTTGGTGACACGTAGTGTCACTGGAGCGAAGCGGAAGCCCGGAAGGCCGGTTAGAC
>CAVCWN010000266.1:0-23462 GCA_963605975.1 Desulfovibrionaceae bacterium
GCCCTTAAAAAATTCCTTGAAAATGTAAACCTTCAGGGGGGGGATGCTGAAAAACTTATGGGACAGATAGGAAAAAGACGGTCTTCTTTTTGCAAAAAATTTATTGCAGACGAAAGCGGTTATTTAAAAATCGAAGCATATAAAACCGGCATCGCATGCATAAATCTGGGGGTTGGACGAAACAAGGCAAGTGACAGCGTAGATGCTGATTCGGGAATTATTTTTATGAAAAGACAGGGTGATTATGTAAACAAGGGGGAAGTAATCATGGAAGTTTACGCAAAAGATCAAACAAGTCTTGAAAGTGGCATAGTGTCTTTAAAAGGAGCCGTTTCTTATTCAGCAGAAAAAAATCAAAATCAAAATGAAAAATTAATCATCAAGGAAATAAAATAAAGTGGCAGCTTCTGGCGAAACATCAAAGTGGAATAAAAAAATAATTTCTAAAAGCGAAATTGAAGAACTTACAAAAAAATATGGAATCGATCCTCTTTTAGCCAGTGTCTTAGTCAGGCGTGAGATTGTTGAAGGAAAAGATTTGCTTTATTTTCTGGAAGATGATTTGCGCTACCAGCACAGCCCCTTCAATTTTGTAAACATGGAAGACGCTGTTGACAGAGTCCTTGCAGCAGTTGAAGAAAAAGAAAAGGTTCTGATTTTTGGTGACCGCGATGTAGATGGAATTTCTGCAACAACAATTCTTTTTGACTGCCTTTCTTCTTTGGGGCTTGATGTTTCTTACCGGCTTCCTTCAGGTGATGAAGCTTACGGTTTAAGCATGCAGGCAGTTGATGACTTTGCGGCACAAGAAGGAAGTCTTTTAATTACAGTTGACTGCGGCATTTCAAACTGCAAGGAAATAAACCACGCTGGGGAATATGGAATTGATGTAATTGTAATGGATCACCATACTCCTCCAGAAGAACTGTCTGATAATGCAATTTACCTGGATCCAAAATTGCAGGATTCAGGCTACCCTTTTCAAGACATTTCAGGAGCGGCTGTTGTTTACAAATTTGTTTCTGCCATGAGATTTTCAAAATCAAAATGGTACAAGGCAGAATGTACCTTGATGAACATCCGTCCCATTAACGAAGCCTACAAAATTGAATGTATAAAAATAAAGAATTTAATTCCCTTAAGCCGCATTGAAGAAACAATTGTTCCAGGAACAGTTGGAATTATGCAAACCCGATTGCCAGAATATCTTCAAAACCAGCTTATTTTGGTTTGGGACGCAGAAACTATTTCTAAACTTTTAAAGCACGCTTTTGGCCCTGGAGTGGAATTTAACTTTTTTGACATAAGGCCGGAAGTGGCAAAACTTTTTCCTTCTTTTGGCCAGCTGTCACTGCTTAGAATAAAAGACATGTCACGAATTGCAAGGTACGGCTCTCACCCGCCTACTGAAATTGGAGGTTTTTACAACATTTACGTAACCTACGTTCAGCAAAGCCTTAAAAATGAAAATCCTGATTTTGCAGATCTTGAAAATGATGATCTCCAGTTGGTGGCTCTGGCAGCCCTTGCAGACATAATGCCAATGAAAAATGAAAACCGCCTTTTCGTACGCCATGCCTTAAAGTTAATCAATTCAGGAAAAATAAGGGGCGGACTTTTAGAACTTATGTCCCATTTAAAGCTTTTGGACAAGCACGTTTCTTCAATCGATTTAAGCTGGGTGATTGTTTCCAATTTGAATGCGGCCGGCAGGCTAGGCAGACCTGAACTGGCAGCAGAACTTTTTTTAACAAAAGATTATGCAAAAAGGAATGACACAGCTCTTGAAATAATTCAGTTGAACAGCCAAAGAAAAGTTCTTACCCAAGAAGCAGAAGACTATTCTTCAATACAGGCATCTTCTTCACTGGGCCTTTACAGCAACAAACTGTGCGTCGTAGCAGATTCACGCATAAACAGAGGTGTATGTGGAATTTTAGCAGGCCGCCTTTGCGAAAGATACAAAATCCCTGCCCTAGCCATAACCTTTGTCCAGGACACATGCATTGGTTCTATGAGAAGCTGCCGGGGATATTCAGTTTTGTCTTTGCTGAACCAGTTGAAAGATTATTTCATAAGTTATGGCGGCCACAACTATGCAGCAGGATTTTCACTTGAAAAGACAAAGCTGGATTCCTTTTTGGAAAGCGTAAAAAGCCTTTCCCAGACAATTGAGCTGGACTCTTCAGACACAGGTGACTTTTCTATTGATGCGGAAGTTCCTCCAAATTATTTAACACCTCACTTGATTGAACTTGAAGATAAAATGGAACCCTACGGTGAAAAAAATAACCAGCTGCTTTTTATGACAAAGGGCCTTACCGTAAAAGATGGCCAGCTTTTGGGTAAAGGGGAAAAACTCCATCTTAAAATTACAGTTGAAACTCCTTCCTGCAAATGGCCCTGCCTTTTTTGGAATGAAGGAGAAAGGCTTAACAGGGATTTTAAGATTGGCGATAAAGTTGATATGCTGTATCATATTCAGCGCAACACATTTAACGGAATGGAAAAACTTCAGTTGATTATTCAGGAATTAAGAAAATCTGAAAACTAAAAGGAGATTTTTAAAATTATGATAAAAAAACTTATTTCGATTTTTGCAGGACTTTTACTTGCAACTTCTTCACTAGTCGCAAAAGAAGCTGTTTTTACTTCTGATGATTACAGTCTTTTTGTTCAGTACAACGAAACTTCATCTCCGGGAGACGCAGTTTTTGTAAGGATGAAAATCACTCAAAATAACAGAAAGGCAAAAATTTCAAAAGAAGAATTCAGGCAGACAAGCGCAAAACTGACTCTTACAAATGGCGAAAAAAGTTTAAGAAAATCTGACTTTTACGAAATACCTGCCGTAACCTCCAGAAACCGCCAGGAAATTACACTTTTAGCAGGCATTCCTTTGTCTTCATGGTGGACACCGCAAAAGCAGTCAAATTTAAAACTGACCATTACATACAATCTTTACGGAAAAAAATCTTACCATTTTGATTTGCCATTTTCCCTTGTAGAAAAAGAATTTGTTTCAGAAACACTGTATTTAAACGAAAGCAACACCAGTATAAAAACAGATACTTCTGACAAAAGAATGAACCAAATCAACAAACTGAATTCTTTACTTGCAACTTTTGACAGCGAAGCAGTTTATCAAACAAAGGCCTTTATTTCTCCTACAGAAGTTGAAAGGCGCACATCATTTTTCGCAGACAGAAGAATTTACGCATACACAAGCGGCCATTCTTCTACAGGCCTCCACTACGGAATTGACTTTGGCGCACCCGAGGGATCAGAAGTAAAAGCTTGTGCTGCAGGAAAAGTTGTTATGGCAGAAAACCGCATTTCGACTGGATGGAGCATAGTCATTGAACATTTGCCTGGCCTTTATTCACTTTACTACCATTTGAGCAAGATGGATGTAGAAGTCGGAAGTGAAGTTGAAGAAGGCCAGCTGATCGGTCTGTCTGGAAACACAGGACTTTCTACCGCCCCTCACTTGCACTGGGAAATGAGACTGAATGGCGAAGCCGTAAGCCCTGACTTTTTTACAGGCAACTTTACCTTTGAAGAAATTATTGAAGAAAAATAATTTTTTATTTTTTTTGAAGCATACCTTGTGACGTTAACGGTCCTTCCGCCACTTGCTGCGCGCGGTCCTTAACTGCGTATTTAAATTTTTTGCAGTCAATAAAAAAACTGCGACAGGAAGTCGCGTTCTTTAAACCAGCTGCTAGAATTGCGAATGCAATTCTAGCACGACAGGAGGTTGTAGCCTGTCTCCAGAACCGGCTAGGCGCATTTTTTCATAAAGAATGGAGATACAGACAAAAATCATTTTTTCCACAAATTTTCACATTCACAAAATAGTGTACCATCTTTGACAGCGAATCCTTCTGGTATTTCTACATCTTTTAATGATTTAAAATTGATTAAAACTTTAGTAAAGGTATCTTTCGCCTTATCGTAGACCTCATAATAATCGCTTCCACAAACAGGAATAACCGCTTTTTTGTCTACAAATATGTAACCAATATATGCTAAATAATCATCATTCTCTTTTAAAGCGGAAAATAAATACTCGCCTTTAATGATAAAGGTATTTCTTTCTTGTATGCGTTTTAAAACGTCAGTTAAATTGTACATAAAATTACTCCCTGATATTTTTAGAATTACTTGATTCTATTCATAATGGCAATGTCAGGCAGGAGATTTTAAAGTATGGCTAAAAAAATAATTTTTGAAAGCATAAGATTAGGGGATTTAAAATAAGCGGTTGCCGGCGCTGGAACAAGGCCGTAGGCCGTCCGAAGCCAAAGGCTGAGGACCGCGCGTGAGCAAGTTGTGAAAGTGCCGTTAGGAAAGGGGCTTACCAAAAAAGAAAATAAAAAAAATCTGTGTGATAAATGGTTTACTTTTTGAATTAATAATTTTAAAATCCCTGTATGCTTGAAGATAGTCTTAAAGATAAATTGAACCCTGAACAGTACAGGGCGGTTACCAGTCTTGAGGGGCCCATTTTGATTATTGCGGGGGCCGGGTCTGGAAAAACAAGGGTAATTACTTACCGGATTGCAAATATGCTGGAAAAAGGAATTCCTCAAAGTCAGATTTTGGCTTTAACTTTTACAAATAAGGCTGCAAAGGAAATGGAAGAAAGAGTTAAGGTTTTGACTGGAAAAAAACTGCAAAATCTTACGATCAGTACTTTTCATGCTTTTGGTGTTAAGATTTTGCGGCAGGAAATTGAGGCTTTGGGCTGGAGGGAAAATTTTTCTATTTATGATGAAACAGATAGGAAGGCTTTAATAAAGGAAAGCGGTCAGGAACTGCATTATTCACAAGATGCTATGGATCTTTATAAGATCGGCTCTTTAATCAGTGACATAAAAACTGGAAGAAAAAATTTTCTGCCTGATACTGAAATGTACCGCCCTCTTTATGAAAGTTACCAGGAAGGTCTTAAACTTTATAATGCTGTGGATTTTGATGATCTGATTGTTTTGCCTATAAAACTTTTTCGAGAGCATCCGGCCGTTCTTGCAAAGTATAAAGACCGCTACAAGTACATTATGGTGGATGAATTTCAAGACACAAGTCACCAGCAGTACGAATTTATGCATCTTCTGGCGGATAAAAATGTGGCTGTTGTTGGGGATGATGACCAGAGCATTTACAGCTGGCGGGGTGCGGACTACCAGAATATTGTTAATTTTGAAAATGATTTTGAGGGAATGCAGGAAATTCGACTGGAGCAGAATTACCGTTCTACAGAAACTATTCTGGCGGCGGCTAATGGGGTGATTTCCCATAATACAAACCGAAAGGACAAGGAGCTTTGGAGCGGAAACGGCAGTGGCAAACCTATTGAAATTTATATGCCCGAAAATGAAGCAGCTGAAGCGGATTTTATTGCGGAAAGCATTCAAGGTATAGCCATGGAAGAAAAGCGCAAGTATGATGAATTTGGCGTTTTGATGAGGGCTAATACTCAAAGCCGCCCTATTGAAGAAGCTTTTCTTGAAGCAAATATTCCTTATGTGATGAGCGGGGGTACCAGCTTTTTTGAAAGGAAGGAAATTAAAGATATAATTTCTTATTTGAGGGTTATTTCTAATCACGATGATGATATTAATCTTTTGAGAATTATTAATACTCCGCGGCGGGGCATTGGCCGGTCTACCATAGAAGTTTTAAATGAAGTAGCAAGGAATATGGATGCTTCCTTGTGGGATGCCCTTGAAGCTATTACAACATGTCCTGAAGATGAATGTCCTGTCAGCCAGAAGGCAAGGTATGATTTGGCTTCTTTTGTGACCATTATTGAAAATGGAAAGTCCATGCTGAGTGGCAAGGGTTTAAGCAAAAAAGTCAAAACTATGGTAGAAGAAATTAATTACTTTGATTATTTGATTTGTGAAAATCCTAAAAGCGAAAAGGCTGCCAGGTTTAAATATCAGAATATTGAAAGTTTGATTCGTTCAATGGAACAGTGGGAAAATAATCCTCAATATGAAGATACAAGTCTTTATGCTTACTTGAATAGGATTACCTTGCTTTCCCGTGATGATCTAGATGATGACCAGGACAAGGGTAAAGTGAATTTGATGACTGTTCATGCCAGTAAGGGGCTGGAATTTCCTGTTGTTTTTATTGCAGGAGCTGAAGAAGGCCTTATGCCTCACGCACGGGCTGTTGACGAAGGCGGAGATGCGGCTGTTGAAGAAGAAAGGCGCCTTTTTTATGTTGCCGTTACAAGGGCCCAGGACAGACTTTTGATTTCTTCATGCCAGCACAGGCGAAGAATGAATGCAAATGTGGAATGCCAGCCAAGCCGCTTTTTAGATGAAATTCCTGAATCTTTAGTTCAGTACCACGAAAAACCAAAGGAACTGGATGCCGAAAAGAGTCATGAACTTTTACAAAACATGCTAAAGAATTTAGCTAAGCCTCGTGTGCCGAAAATTTAATTTTTTTTTAAAGGCTGCCCCCGTTTGTAGAAAAAGGGAGTAAAAATCTCCTTTCGGAGCAGCAAAAGGAGATATCAAAAAAAAATTATTTTCCTAAGTCCAAGAGCCTTCTGTTGTAAGAAGACGGAGGATCTTCTTTTATGGAAAAGTCAAAATCAATTGGACCACCGGAAACTGGGAAAAGCGGCTTTTTTGCAGGTCTGACTTTTTTTTCTGCTTCTGCAATAATTTCTTCAAGACTCTGGCTGCCATCAAGAAGTGTAAGGTATGGTTCCCCTATGGCACAAATGGTAGAAGTTGTAAAAGTTTCCTGGGAAGAGAGATTTTGTTTTTTTACTGTCACGGAATTTGTTACATATTCTTCAGGGATTTTTTCTGTCTTTGTAATGTTGCGAATTTTTGTTCTTCTGCCTAAGACGCATGTGTAAACTTTACTTGCACAAAAAATGTGCTTTGGTAGGGAATAGTTTTTTCCTTCATCTTCAAGAAAAGCCTGGGCTGCAGAATCGTATTCCATGTCTGTCTGCCAGTAGCGCACGGGATAACAAAAGGAATCTGTAACATAATAGCTTAAAAGTTCGCTAGACTGGACTGGAGGACAAACTAAAATTCCATTTGCCGAACCATAATCCTGCCAAAAACCATTCATGCTTTGAGAATAGCTTTGTGCATTTTCATCAAAGTGTCTTATCTTAAAGTGCAAGTACAATTTATTTCCAATTACTGCGATTGGGATGTGATAAATGTTTTTGTCATTCGGGTATTTTACCTGCATGTCCCAGGCACCGCTTACCTGGCCATTTGCTTCTATTGTGGTACCGTTTGAAAAAGTCACAGGAACATTATTTTCTGAAGTAAAAAGTTCGTATGTTAAGGGTTCAAAATGAATCTGAAGTTCCTGAGCTTTTTTTGAAGTAGAATCGTTTGAAGGCCGGACCTTGCTTTTTGAATAAAGTGAATCTTCTGCTGCCCGGTCTACGTACCACCTGTAAAAGTTTCTTAATGCAATTGATGGAATTATATTTGATTTTTCTTCATTTTGATTTTGGGAAGCTTGTGAAGAAGATGAAGTACTTTCTGACAAAAGAGATGAATCTAGCGAGGAAGAATCAAAAATAACATAGCGGTTGGAATTTTCCCAGATGCCTTCTAACAAAGAAGGAATGGCAGAGTCTGCAATAGAGGCCGAATAATCATTTGAATCACCTTCTGAATTTGATTGAGGGAAAAAAATCAGGGGAGAAAAAATTATAAATGCTAAGAAAATTATTTTTCTTTTTACTTTCATCAGCTTCTTGAATCCTTTTGGCAAAATCCACTTTCCTTTTTTAAACTTTTTACAGCAAATTTTTCGGCAAGGTTATCGCGGGCCGTAAAGCGAATAATTTTTCTTTCTTCAAAAGATTTTTGTATTAAATCTTCTACTTCAAGATTTTCGTAGATTTGGCTTGCTTCTTCAAGGTTAGCCCTTAAAACAGGATGGCGTGGCGAAAACAAAACGCAGCAATCTTCGTAAGGCAAAATTGATATTCCGTATGTTCCGATTTTTTCTGCACAGCGAATGATGTCTTCTTTGTCTGTTCCAACTAAGGGGCGGAAAAGAGGATACTGGGCAAAGTGCTCTGTTACTGTCATGTTTTCAATTGTCTGGCTTGCAACCTGGGCAAGACTTTCACCAGTGATAAGGCACTGGGCATTTATTCTTTGGGCTAAAAGATTACATGCCTTCATCATACAAACGCGAAGCATAAGTGTGGTAAATGCTTCGGGGCATTTCTTTTTTATTTGCATTTGCACTTCTGTAAAAGGGATAACATTCAAATGTAAATCCAAGCCATAATCGCTTAAGATGCGGGCTAAATCTTCTACTTTTTCCTGGGCTTCCTGCGAAGTGTATGGGTAGGAATGAAAGTAAGCACATTCGATTTTCATTCCCCGGCCAAGCATTTTATATCCCGCAACAGGAGAATCCAAACCTCCGCTTAAAAGTAAAAGCCCCTTTCCGCTTACACCCACCGGCAGCCCGCGATGTGTTTTTTTATGATCAGTGTATACAAAAACTTCATCCCTTACTTCTACAAAAACTGTTAAATCCGGCTTGTGAACATCAACTTTCAAAATGCCTGAATCAAAGGCCTGGGCAGAACATTCGCGTTCAATTCCATAAGAGTCCAGAGGGAAAGTTTTATCTTCACGGCGAGCTTCTATTTTAAAAGTTTTAGCACCATTTTCTTTTGCATCAAGGCAAAGCTGGGTAACTTTTTTTGTAATTGATTCTACGGATTTTTCAATCTGACAAACTTTAGCCCAACCTGTTATTCCCAAAAGGTGATCCAGGGCATATTCAACTCCGGGGCAGGATTCTTTTGTGCAATAAACATAAAGACGGCCGGCCCTCAAAGAAAGGACTGCCTCCTGACTTTCTAAAACTTCTTTTAAATTCTTTAAAAGCTGTTTTTCAAAAGTTTTTAAATTTGATCCCTTAAGTGTCAATTCGCCAATTTTTCCAAGATAAACTTCAGTGTATTTTGCTTTGTCTTCATTTGCTTTCTTAAAATTCATAAATATTCCTTTAATGCAGGGGCATTTGTAAAAAAATCATTTTCAATGTTTTTTTTTAGAGACTTCCTTAAAAATCACCTTACAAAAATCATTTTCAAAGCCCACACATAATTTATATCTTTATTGTCGAATTAACAAGCATATATTATAATAGTAGAAATATGACGGCTCAAGAAAAAAAAACAATTTATAATCTTTTAAAAACTGTATCATCGTGGACTCAATCTTACCCATCAGAAGATTTTAAAGAAGAGCTTTCTTTTGAAGATGATATTATTTTAGAAAATAATTTAAAAAATAATTCAGTCAATGTGGCTGATCCAAAAGAAGAAGGGACCTTTTTAAGTCCAAAGCCTATGACTCTTGAAACAGTTAAAAGTCGTATTGAAAAATGCCACTCATGCTCGCTTTGTCAGGAAAGGCATTATTGCGTTCCTGGAGAAGGAGTTGAAAATCCTTTAGTAATGGTTATTGGTGAAGGACCAGGCGAAGAAGAAGATTTAAGCGGACGACCTTTTGTTGGAAAAGCAGGCCAACTTTTAGACAAAATGCTTAATGCCATTTACCTTGACCGCAAAAAAAACTGCTACATAACGAATATTGTAAAATGCCGGCCTCCACACAATCGTGCTCCCATGCAGGATGAAGCTGCTTCCTGTTCAATTTTTTTAAGCACGCAAATACGCATTTTAAAACCAAAAAGTATTTTAGCTTTAGGCCGAACTGCTGTACAAAATTTGTTAAAGACAGAAAATGGAATTAATGCCTTAAGAGGTAAAATTTTTGATTACAATGGCATTCCCCTTCTTGCCACTTATCATCCAAGTGCCCTTTTACGTGATGAAGGTTTAAAAAAACTCGCATGGTCTGATTTAAAAATTTTTGCAGGACATTTAAAAAATCTCTATCCGGATTACATGAAATAAAATGATAAAATACATTGATGTTGTACTGAATGTGCCGATAAACCAGGCCTTCACATACAAGGTACCGGAAATTGAAGAAGACTCTAGTGAAGAAAGTGCCATAAAATCTGACAAAGAAGAAGATTATTTTGGCCGCAGGGTTGAAGTTCGTTTTGGAAACAGAAAATTAACAGGCTTCGTTGTAGGGGCCTATCCAGATTTACCAAAAACATGTGCTGTTTCAGAAGATAAAATCCGGCCGGCAAAAAGATTTTTAGACAAAGAAGCCCTTTTAACAAAAGAACTTTACTCTCTTGCTAAGTGGATGACAAATTACTACCTTTCAAACATTGGCGAAAGTATTTTCACAATGATGAATTTCGGCAAAAGAGAAAGTGAGTATTCAATTTTTTCAAGTGATGATGATTTTAAATGTGATGAAAAAAAGGAATTAAGTCTGGAACAAAAAAAAGCCGTCAATGAAATTCTTGACACAAGCGATGATAAATATTTTCACTACCTTTACGGAATGACTGGGTCTGGTAAAACAGAAGTCTTTTTGCAGGCAGCACAAAATCTTTTAAAACAAGGAAAGGGAATTATTTATCTGGTTCCGGAAATTGGACTTACTCCACAAGTACAGGAAGCAGCTGCCAAAAGGTTTGGAAATACGGTTGCCATTTTACATTCAATGCTTACTCCAAGCCAAAAACTTAATCAGTGGCAGAGAATCTTAAAAAAAGAAGCAAGGGTTGTAATTGGAGCAAGAAGTGCTGTCTTTGCACCAGTGCCAGATTTGGGTCTTATTATTATTGATGAAGAACATGATTCTTCCTACAAGGCAGGCAATGCTCCCCGCTACCATGCAAGGCAAGTTGCAATGAAAAGATGCTCTTCTTTAAAAATTCCTCTTGTAATGGGATCTGCAACACCATCTGTTGAAGCATGGGCTGCAATTCAAAATAAAACAATAAAAGTTCACCAGCTGACAAAAAGACTTGCCGGTGGCAGCATGCCTTCTATCAAAACAATAGACTTAACTTCCAAGGCAAAAGTTGGCTCATGCCTTTCAAAAGAACTGGAAGAAGAAATTAAAAAAACACTCAGCGAAAAAAGACAGACAATTCTTTTTTTGAATCGCCGTGGATTTACACATTTTTTCAGGTGCAACAGCTGCGGTTTTGAAATGAAGTGCAAAAACTGTTCTGTAAACATGACTTACCACAAGGCTGAAAAACGTCTTCGCTGTCACTATTGTGGCTATTCTTTGGAACCGCCAAAAGTTTGCCCGAAATGCCAGTCTCTTGATTTAGGTTATTCCGGTTTTGGAACAGAATTCATAGAATCTGAAGTAAAGGCAAAATTTCCTCAGGCAAAAATTATTCGCGTAGACACAGATTCTTTAAGCCACAAAGGCGATCTTGAAAAGAAACTTACTGCTTTTAAAAACGGTGAATACGATATCCTTCTTGGCACACAGATGGTTGCAAAAGGATTGAATTTTCCTAATTTGAAATTAGTAGGTGTAATTCTTGCAGACACATCCCTTCACTTACCAGATTTCCGTGCAGCAGAAAAAACTTTTTCCCTCATTACACAAGTTGCAGGAAGAGCCGGCAGATTTTTTCCAGATGGAATTGTTTTAGTACAGACTTTTTCGCCAGACAGCGAAGCCATTTCTTACGCTGTAAAAAATCAAACTGACGAATTTTATTCCAGTGAACTACAAACAAGACAAATGCTTTCCTTTCCGCCATACACAAGACTCCTGCGTTTAGTTTTTCGCTCGCAAATTGAAAATGCCGCAAAAGTCGCAAGCATGGGGGCAAAGGGAATTTTAAAAATGAACATAGAAAGTGGAGTTCAAATTTTGGGACCGGCAGAATGTCCCTTGGAAATGGTAAACAAAAATCACCGCTGGCAAATAATTCTTAGGGCTAAGGATGTAAGGCCTTTGCAAAAAATGGCAGCCGCTTTTATTAGAGGTTACAAGCCTCCAAAAGATGTTTACATTGAAGTTGATGTGGATCCTGTAAACATGCTGTAAAATTGCCGGTAAAAAATGCAGCTTTTACTGTCACTCTTGCACATTTACACGTGCCGCCTGATTCCATCAAAATTTATTTTCCACAAAAAAAGTCCTTGTGGAGGAGCAGTTAAACCTGCCCTGCTTCTGTCCCTGCTGTCAAGAACTGACTTAAAATCATCCGCAGATTTTCCATTTTTTTCCATAGTGATAAGTGTTCCGGTCAAGGAGCGCACCATCTTCCACAAAAAGGCATTTGCTTCAATTTCAAAAACCAAAAGATTTTCATCAAAAGGATCCCAGAAAAATCTTGCAGCATTTATAAAGCGCTTTGTTGAAAGACTTTGATCACCCGAAGCCTGAAATGTTTTAAAATCAAGTTCACCTTTTAAATGAGAGCACATTGAATTTAAAACTTCAATATCCGGTTTATGTGATATGGACCAGACATAACGAGTCCTGCTTGCTAAAGGCACACAGGCACATTGAATAAAATAATGGTAAACTCTTGACGTTGCAGAAAAGCGTGAATTAAAATCATCTTTCACTTTTTTTGCTTCATGGATTCTAATATCCTGTGGAAGAAGTCCATTTAAAGCACGTAAATAATTTTCTTCTGCAATGGAATCAAAAGGAGAAAAGAAATTTGCAGCTTGAGCTTTTGCGTGAACCCCACTATCTGTCCTGCCAGAACCGTAAAGTTTTATTTTTTGCTTAAGCATTTTTTCAAGAGCGATTTCTATTTCACCCTGAACTGTACGAAAGGCCTGACTGCCATCACAATTGTCCTGCCTCTGCCATCCGCAAAAATCTGTGCCATCGTAAGAAAGTGTCAGTAAAATATTAGTCATCTTCGCTAAAAATATTATTTGAAGAAAGTTCATTCGCCATTTTGTCATACAAATCTTTTGCAACTTCCAGCAAAGGGCCCGGCTTGTTCTTACTGGACTTTCCTAAACCGAAAATTCTCGCAATCGATTTTTTTGATTCATCAAGTTTTTGCAATCTGAGTTCTTCATCTTCATGCTGACCGTACTTATATTCAAGCAAGCCTGTCAAATAAATGACACCGTCATATCCAAAGTTTTTGTCCATATCAGGACCAAAATTACCTACACTTTCAATTGATTCTATTCGACCAGTTTCGTTAATCAAAGTTTGCTGGTAAAAGAAAAGAGCCTTTCTGTAAAAAACCTGTGCAATGTAGTCATAGTTGTGACCAGGACAGCAACGATCCAAATCTTTACAAAGCCAAGCAAGACGCAAAGAAATCATTCCTCTTTTAAAAGTAGGAGCATGTGATTTATCCATATCGTCATAAGACATAAGGGCTAAATAATTCATTGCGGCTCCGTCAAAGAGAGTGCGTTCTTTTTTTAAATTGTAATATGGAAAAATACGACTGCATTCTTCACGCCTCTTGTCTTGGTGACTAGCAAGCAAATCCAAAACAGACTGGCTTTTTATGTCTGTAAAATCTTTCCAAAAAAGGGCGGTATGACATTTGGGACAAGCACCTACATCGTAAATAAGAGGATATACCCTGCCATACTTTTTACTAGGTTCAAAATTTCTGTGGAGTTCATCTGTAAGGGAACCGGCAATCATACGGCCTCCCCCCTTATACATGACTTCCTGTTCAAAAGCATTCTTGCAAACAGGGCAAGTTATTTTTTCTTTAGCCCAATATGAAATCAAAGCCTTCTTTTCGCTTCCAGGACTTTTAGAAGTTTTTACATTTGTCACCATAATTTTCCCCTTTAACAAAAATCGGCATTTCTAAAAATATTGAAAATGATTTTTTAGAAATTCCATAAGCCTTAAAGACTTTCTATAATCACGAAAGAGACTGCATAATCTTTTTCATGACTGATGGTCAGATGAACCTTAAAATTCTGACCTGCAATTTCTTTAATTTTATTTTCAAGTCTTTGTGAAAAAAGAAAATATGGCTTTCCTTTTTCATCATTTTTAATACAAACTTCTTTTAATGTAAATCCAACAATGCCAGTTGATAAAGCTTTACTGAATGCTTCTTTACTGGCAAAGCGGGCAGCATAATGCTGGCAAAGAAATTCTTCATTTTCACTTTGAAGGATTTCATCTTCACAAAAAAAACGATTCAAAAAAGACCGATTTTTTAACCATTTTTGAAAACGATTTGTTTTGCAAATGTCTGTTCCAATTCCACAAATCATCTTTCAGGCACTTCCCCGCTTTCAACTTTTCCCTCCTGGGCGGAAGAAGACTCTGTCAGATTTTTTTGTTTTTCATTTTCATTTGATTTTTCGACACCTGACGCTTCACTGTTTTTTACCACCGAAGAAGGCATTTCAAATTCCGGCTTGTCTTTTGACTGGACAGAATTTTCATTTTGATTTTTTTCTGTTAAAGAAGGTTCTGTATTAAGCACAGCATTTTCTTCCTGCGGTGGCACTTTTGAAACAGTAACTGTTACCTCGGAAGGACTTATGCTTAAAACAGAAATGCCTGTAGGAACATTGCAAATTAATGGCAGGCTATATTCTCCTTCTTCTCCAATTTCAGTTAAATCAACATAAAGCTGAATATCTTTATTTCTTAAAGAATCAATGGCAGAAACGGCACCTTCAAGATTGATGTCAAAAT
Source organism: Desulfovibrionaceae bacterium (assembly GCA_963605975.1). Lineage (GTDB taxonomy): Bacteria > Spirochaetota > Spirochaetia > Treponematales > Treponemataceae > Treponema_D. The sequence continues at coordinate 14,583 of CAVCWN010000266.1, forward strand.
ATTCATTGCTTGCCTTTGCAACAAAATCCTGCGAAACATTTTTATAGGAATTTTTTATGGCAGCAAAAGTTTTTGTTTTTTTATTTTCGTAAATTTTTACATTTACCAAAACAGACATTTCTTTGTCAGAAATAAATTTTATGAGAGAGTTTTTGTTTTCCAAAGGAACTTTTGTTTCGAAGGAAGAACTTTTTCTGTCTACATCAACTGCTTCCGTATAAACGCTTCTCATTTTTTGTAAAAGAGATTTTGGACCAGTCATTTTTACGGTAGAAGGATTTACACTCTCAATTTCATATTCAAAATTTTGAGCAACATCACCTTTTACCAAAGGTTCAATCAAAACGTAGCGCTCATACTTTTCATCAAGATTTATTTCTACATATTCTGGCTTTGTTGAAATTTCAATTGTTTCAAGTGAAAGAACATCCTTGTTTGCATCCACAAGAACTGGAAATTTAGAAAGACCTTTTTTTGTCGCAGAAGAAATGTCTGCATAGGCATGAAAATTTTCGTCTGAAATGCGCTGAATATCTTCAGACTTTCCCCTTACAGTAACCCTGACATTTTTCACATGAAGAGGTTCCAAAGGAGTCATAACTCCTTCTTCTACAACATCTAGAGGAATTACAATTGTCTTTTTGCTGTAACTTGAAAACTGATGAAAAAAATAAACTATCACGGCAATAACAATACATGCTAATTTTGCCTTCCAGTTATGCAGAAACTTTTCAAGAAAGGGTTTTATGTTCATCGATAGTATCCTCAATTTGCTTTGCTTCAGGTTTTAAATCCAAAAGACTTTCAAGAGTTTTTGTAAGTTGTTCCATTGTTAAATCATAATGGAGCTGGGCATCATAGGCCAGGCTGATTGCACCTGATTCTTCACTTACAACCACTACAACACAATCCGAACTTTCGCTCACACCTAAAGCTGCACGATGCCTTGTTCCAAAAGTTTTTTTAATATCATAATTTTCACTTAAAGGCAAAAAGCAACCTGCAGAAATAAGTTTTCCATCCTGGATAACAATAGCGCCGTCATGCAAAGGAGTGTCATGTCCAAAAATTGTAACAATAAGGGCGGAAGACAAATCAGCATTAATTTTTGTACCAGAATCTATGATTTCTTTTAAAGGAGTTTTTCTTACAAAAATTGCCAGCATACCTCTTCTTTGTTTAGACAAAATATCAGCAGCAATCAAAACTGAATCAGCATAAGTGTGCTTACTTTTTTTCCCGAATTTAAACCATTCTGCTTGCCCTACTTTTAAAAGGATTTTTCGTATTTCAGGCTGAAAGACAATTACAAAACCAAGTATAAGGCCAGGAGCAATCACATTGAAAATCCAAAGCATTGTATCTAGATGCATGAAGGCAACTAAACCGTATGCAATGGCAGTAAGAAGGGCCGCCCTTATAAGCTGCATTCCGTTAGTTCTTACAACAATTCCATAGCCCTTGTACAATATGAAAGCCAAAAGTCCTATGTCGATTACAGGTTTAAGAACATCATATATTTTTAAAAGCACATCAATTATGGTCAATCTTAAAACCTCTTAAAAGAAAGTAAAATCATTTTAAGGCCGCCTAGATTAAGGCAGAATCCATAAATGATTTTAGCACCAATAAAGTATCACGACAAGAAGGAATGTCATGAACTCTTACTATATCAGCGCCATTTTTTACAGATATAAGATTTGCCGCAAGAGTTGCCGCTAGTCTTTCTTCAACAGGCCGACCAGTAATTTCTCCTAAAAAAGATTTTCTAGAAAGTGCCATAAGAACAGGATATTTTCCAGAACAAAGCTCCCCCGCGCGCGAAACGAGAATTTTATTTTGTTCAAGATTTTTTCCAAAACCAATTCCCGGATCAATTATAATTTTATTTTCATCAATGCCACATTCCAAAGCGTATGCAATTCTGGATTTTAAATAGGAATCAACTTCATCAAAGACATTTTCATAAAAAATATTTTCCTGCATATTTTGGGGATTCCCCTTTTTGTGCATAAGAATTACCCCTGCATCAAAAAAGGCCACAAGAGGACCCATTTCACTGTCATCTTCTAAAGCAGAAACATCATTTAAAAGGTCTGCCCCTTCTTCAAAAGCGGCTTTCATTACAAGAGCCTTTCTTGTATCAATGGAAATTGGAATATCTGATTTTTTTCGGATTTCCCTTAACACTGGAATAAGACGATCAAGTTCTTCTTCCTGACAGACGTAAGACGAAGAAGGCCTTGTGGATTCAGCTCCTAAATCAAGAATGTCAGCACCTTCTTCAATAAGTGAAAAGGCTCTTTTTACACACTCTTCAAAAGTGCCCCTGCTTTCACTGTAAAAACTGTCCGGAGTGCAATTTACAATTCCCATTATAAAAGCAGCATTTTTTGTTGAAAGTTCTTTTTTGCCAAACAAAAGTTTTTTTTCACCTGTAGACTTTTTTTCATCCGAATGAAAAAATTTTAAATCATTATTTTTATCGTTTGTAAAATTCATATTACAAATCCTGAAAAAAATAAGGGTGCCTAAAAATTGCATTTCTTAGATCAACCCGCAAAAAAATCACTTTTAAAACTAAACCTTTAATTTTAAAAGTTCCATGACAGAAAAATAAATTCCTTTTCCGTCCAATTTTTCTTCTTCAAGGATTTCTTCCCTTGTGCCGTTAGAAATAAAATTATCAGGAAAAGCAAGAATCTTTGTCTTTATCTTTGAAGTTGCACCATTCTTTTTTAACGACAGTTCAATTTCTTCGGAAAGAGAAGCTTTTTTTAGTCCATCTTCTGCAAAAAGAACAGCATCATAATCTTCTGCAATTTTTAGAAAATATGAATAATCAAAAGGTTTTATAAAACGGGTAAGATAAATGTCCGCGCACACCCCTTTTTCCAAAAGCAAATTCCTTGCCTTATCAACTTGACTGTACAAGGAAGGAAGAGATACAAGAAGTATTTTTTTATTTTTAGATTTTACCTTTTCACTATTTTTTCCAGAAAGATTTGATTTTATAAAAATTCCTTTTCCACTTTCCACTCTTGAAGAAAAAGCTTTAATTTCTTTCGGGCACACAGCCTTGGCCCACCTTATAAGAACTGGGCCAACACATTCTTTTACAGCATAATCTATGCAAAGACAAAGGTCATTTTGTGAAGCCGGGCTCAAAATGGTAAGATTAGGAATGCTCTTAAATAAAACAATGTCAAAAATTCCCTGGTGGGTTTCTCCGTCATCGCTAACGGGACCTGCTCTGTCCAGGCACAAAATAACATGCCTTTTTTGTAAAGCTAGATCTTCAATCACTTGATCTACTGACCTCTGCATAAAAGTAGAATAAATTGCACAAAATGGAATCATTCCACCGGCTGCAAGTCCGCCGGCAAAAGTAACTGCATGTTCTTCAGCGATGCCTACATCAAAAAAGCGGTCTTTATACAAGTGAGAAAAATCTTCAAGGCCTGTACCCTTTGCCATAGCCGCAGTAATTGCACAAATTCTTTTATCCTTTCCAGCCAAATCTATAATTTTTTTGGAGAAGGCCTTTGTAAAAGTAACATCTCCTTCTTTAAGACTTTCCCTTTTGCTTTCAGAGGCAAGCCCGTGATAATTTTCAGGATGAGCTTCTGCTTCTGCCAGCCCTTTTCCCTTTTTTGTAACCACATGGATTACAACCGGGCGCGGAACTTTTTTTGCTTTTTCAAAAACTCTTTCCAGCTGAGCAATATTGTGACCGTCTAAAGGCCCAACATATTCAAATCCCAAATCAACAAAAAGATTGTTTGTTAAAAGAAGACCTTTTAAACCTCTTTTTAGTCGATAAATAAATTTCCCGATTTTTCTGTTTATAACATAAGGAATATCATCCACAAGACGGCTAAGTTTATGCCGCAAATCTTGGTAGGGTTTTGAAATTGTCAATCGCGAAAGATAGCGCGAAATGGAACCAGTATTTTTGCTAATAGACATTTTGTTGTCATTCAACACAACAATCAGATTCTTTGAAAGCTGTCCTGCATGACTTAAAGCTTCAAAAGCCATGCCTCCTGTCAAAGCTCCATCTCCAATCACAGCAACAACTTTATCATTTTTGCCTTCAAGTTCCCAGGCAGTCAAAAGTCCCAAGGCTGAAGAAATAGAAGAAGATGCGTGACCTGCGTCAAAATAATCATGTGGACTTTCATTAATCCTTGTAAAACCGGAAAGACCGTCTTTTTTTCTAAGACTGTCAAATTTTTCGTAACGGCCAGTTAAAAGTTTGTGGGTATAGGACTGGTGGCTTACATCAAAAATAATTGCATCCTGAGGACTTTTAAAAACTCGGTGCAGGGCCAGGGTAACTTCAACAATTCCAAGATTGCTGGCCATGTGACCGCCATTTTTTCTGACAGTTTCAATAATTTTTTTCCGGATTTCATAGGCCAAAAGAGGCAAATCTTTTTCATCAAGTTTTTTTAAATCATCCGGACAATGAATATTTTCAAGAAGCAAGTTCAGCCACCTGTAAAAAATTGAAGCGTTTTCTGCCTTGCCCTAAAAAGTAATTTTTTAAAGCAAGCATAGTGCCTGTATCCCTAAAAAGCTTTAAAAGTGATTTTTTGGGATAACCGTAAGCGTCCTCTCCTAAGAAACAGACGCCACAAAGAAAAAGACCGCAGTTATATAAGCAACCGCGGTCTTCCCTGGTCAAAAATTAAATAAACCGGTTTATGTAAAGGTTTACTTACTCTTATGACGATTTCTTCTAAGCTTCTTCTTACGCTTATGTGTCGCTATCTTTGCGCGCTTTCTTTTCTTTCCACAAGGCACGATAGTACTCCTTACTAATATAAGTTCTATTATTATGATTACTTTTGCCTTTTCAGTCAAGTATTAAAGCTTTTATCCACAAAATAATTTCAAATTATAGCCTTAATCAAATAATTCAAGCAAAAATGAATTTAAAAAAAGAAGGCCGTCTTTATTCAAAAAATAAGACTTAGTCTCGTCAGGATTTTTTTTTCTTACAATTTTTCCCTCTTTTTCCCATTTTGTAAAAAGTCCATCTTTTTTGTCCACCCCCAACCTTTTTTCAATATCACCAAAATACGGACCAAGTTTTGAATATTTCTTTTTGTAATCCAGTGAATTTACTCCTTCACATGTTCTAAATCCCAGCATAAAAAATTCTTCTTCCAAGGTGGAAAGTGACAAAAATTCTTTTTGCCGGGGAATAATATTTTCACTACTTTCATCTTTTTTCAAAAGGTAAAGGCAATCTTCTTTTGTCATTGAAGAAAGATTAAAGTTAAGGAAAAAATCTGTATATTTTTTTATATCCAGGCTGTTTGTCCACCGTAAGGCAGACGGCTCTTCGCTGGTGAAAAAATTATAGTTTGTAGATGTTGCACCACTTCCAAGCCCCAAATAATTTTTCTGCTGCCAGTAGGCCAAATTGTGGTGACTGTAAAATTGCCTGCCTTTAGCAAAATTTGACACTTCGTACTGCTTAAAGCCTTTTTTTTCAAGATAATCCCTTCCCAAAAGCCAAAGTCTGTCCGCTTCATCGCTATCCCATTCCATTCCATTTTCAATTTTTTCGTAAAGCGGAGTGCCTTCTTCAACCATAAGGCTGTAAAGGGAAATATGATGGGCATTGAAGGAAAGGGCTTTATCAATTCCCAAAAGAAATTCTTCTTCTGTCTGCAAAGGAAGGCCTGCAATTAAATCAAGATTAAGCTGTCCCTTCCACAAAGATTTTACTTTTTCAAGGCCATTTAATGTTGCTTCAAGACTTGCATGGCGATTTATAGCTTTAAGGCTTTTGTCAGAAAAAGACTGTACTCCCAAAGAAATTCTATTTATGCCACATTTTGAAAGTGTCAAAAGTTTTTCTTCACTTACACTTTCAGGGTTTAATTCAAAGCAAGCCTCCCCTTCAATTCCCTGGGGGCAGGCTGATTTTATGCCTTCTATCAAAAATTCCATTTGATCTGCATTTAAAAGGCTGGGAGTTCCTCCCCCAACATATAAAGTTTTCCATGCAGGAATAGAATAAGCCTTAGCATAAAAAGACGCTTCTTTTACAAGGGCCTTTACATAATCATCAGAAATTGTGGCTGAAGGCAGGCTGAAAAAATCACAATAATCACATTTTTTAAGGCAAAATGGAATATGCACATAAAGTCTCATATTTTGAGAATTCACCATCCTTTACTTTTTTGACCTACCGCTAAAAATTTTAATCTTTAGAGGCACCCTTTACAAAAAATTCAGCACTTTTTATAGGAAAATAGCGGGCTATGGCTTTTGCAGCAATATATTCTTCTTTTACAGGTCCCCACTGGCGGCTGTCAAAAGCTTCCATGCGGTTGTCTGCTGCAAGAAAGTACTGGCCTTCCCCTAAAGTTATGGGACCAAAGGAAGAAGAAATGCCTAAATCCTCACATTCCCTGGGAAAATCCTTTAAAATAAGGGTGTAATCCCTTGAAGCAAGTTCATATTCAGATGAAAAAGTGTCTGAAGAGGGGCTTTTTATGTGGAAAATATAATTTTTCATGTAAAGGGTGTCGCCTGGCTTTGCAATAACACGCCTTATGCAATACTTTGAAGTAACTCTTTCCGACACGTTAAAGGCTTCCACTTGCTGGCCTGTACAATAACTTACAATAATGCTTGCTGCCTTTTGGAAAAAATTCATTTCTTTGTGCTGCATTGGCTGTAAAAGTACTAAATCCCCCCTTTCATAATCTTTTCTTGCAGGGGAAAAATAGATTAAAGAATTCTTTTTTACGTCTGGAGCCATTGAATCAGAAAAAACAGCAATTGGAAAAATAAAAAATTTAAATAAAATTATCAAAAAAAGCGAAATAAAGAAAATAATCAGTAAATTTCTTGTAATCTTTTTGCGTCTTTGAATTTTTAGTTCATAGGAATAGTGATACGCTTTTTGTTTCATTTTTTTTCCTGTTTTAGGGAGAGCAAAAATTGCAATATTTGAAACTGCCATTTATGCCGATATATAAAGGCATAGTTGCCTCTGAAAGGAGTATAGCAGATAGACAAAGTGCTTTCAATAAATAAAGGGGCTTTTTTATATGCCTTTCTACGCCTTTAATGGACAAGTTTTATTAAGTTAAGTATATTTTTATTATGAATGAAGGGAAAAAAATTATAGCTCAAAACAGAAAAGCAAGATTTGACTATTCAATTGAAGATAGTCTTGAATGTGGACTGGTTTTGGAAGGAACAGAAGTAAAAAGCGTTAAGGCAGGAACAATTTCTTTTAATGATTCTTTTGCCTTAATTGAAAACAATGAAGTGTGGCTGCAAAATTTCCACATAAACGAATATTCCTATTCCTCTGTTTTTAACCATGACCCGGACAGAAAGAAAAAACTTCTTTTACATAAAGAAGAAATCAAAAGGCTAAGAAGAAAGGTGGAAGAAAAGGGATTTACCCTTATTCCTTTAGAATTTTATTTAAAGGATGGAAGAGTAAAGGTTTTACTTGGACTATGTAAAGGTAAAAAACTTTTTGATAAAAGGAATGATATAAAGGAAAGAGACATTAACAGGGACCTTGCCCGGGAATTCAGGAAGGGGCTTGAAGGCTAACTTTCATGGACAAAAAGGCAAAAGCTCTGTTAAAATTGCAAAAGGCTTATTGCACTTACAATTAAATGAAGAAAATTGATTCTTTTTTTAAGAAATTTTTAGCATTCTCACTAATGGCACTTGTGTCAAAGGCTTTTTCTATTTCTGTTGATTTTTACGAGACACTTTCTGAAAAAGGAGACGCAAGCATGGTTTCCATGACAAGCGATCTTTACTTTACCCAAATGCAGACAATTTCAGGCTATACCGTACAAGACAAACGCAACACAAAATATGATGCCCAAAGTGCTTCTGACACAAACATTTGTTTCTATGCCGAAATAAATGAAACAGATTCAGGTGAATGGTCTTGCAAACTTAATGCCATAAAGGCTGATCAAAATAAATCCCTAAGCATAACAAAAGTGTATTCTTCCTACTACCTTATTCTTATGGATGCAAAAGACACATTGGAAAGTCTTTTAGAAAATCTTCTTTCAAGTGATTCCGCTCTGCCCCAGTCTGGTCAAGGTCCAGCTTCTTCTAATCTTGAAAGCCTTAGCGGCAACTGGTCTGGTGGCGAAACAATTGACAAAATTGTGATTTTAAGGGGCGGCAGAGGATTCGTCATTTTTAAAAACGGGGCCTCTATGAATATTTCCATTTCCATTTCCGGCACAAAGGTAACTGTAACCCAGCAGGGAAAATCAAATGCATCCTTTTACCCCTGGCTCAGTCGCGAAATTGCATTAAAAAGCGCTCCTTCTGCTGAAGCAACAGTCTGGGATTTTACCCTTGTGGATAACAACACTCTTAAAGGAACAGAAAATACTCTTGTAGAAAACTCATCATCTCCAACAGGAGCGTCAAGGGGAAAGAAAAACGCCATCTGGTCAAGATCAAAGTAAATGGCTTACGTCTAAAGCACCCTGTCTTACAAGTTTTACGCCATCATCTTCAAGTTTAAGAATTGTAGAAGGAAGGCTTTGACTTTTGTCTCCGTCATCAACAATCAAACTAACTTCATTACCAAATTCTTTTTGAATTTCTTCTGGCAGGGAAAGCACTTTTTGACCACTGCGGTTTACACTAGTTGAATAAAGGGGACAGCCTAAAAGATTTATCACATTCCTTAACCATTCGTCCCCCGGGCAGCGGAATGCTATTGAAGGTAATTCTTCAACAAAAGGATTTTCTTTTTTTACAGGAACAATCAAAGTTAAAGGACCTGGCCATAAGTTTAAAAGATTTTCAGGAATTTCTTTGTCGCAATATTTTTTTATGTCACTGGCCTGACCTATCAGT
>CAVCWN010000267.1:0-6099 GCA_963605975.1 Desulfovibrionaceae bacterium
GCTGGTTTAAATACGATGTTGTTTATGAAAGTAGTGAAGCTGCATTCGTAAAGCGCCCGCACTGGTTACGAAAGTAGCATTGCTGGTTTAAATACGATAATGTTTATGAAAGTAGTGAAGCTGCATTCGTAAAGCGCCCGCGCTGTTTACGAATGTAGTATTGCTGGTTTAAAAAATCAAAATCATATTTCCAAAAGAAAAATCACATTAGTAAGTCCCCTTACTCTTTTTCACTTTCTTCTTCAAGCCTTGTGATTTTCGATTTTTTATTTTTGATTGCGTAAATTGAAGTTACTACAGCAATGCAAATTATCATGGCGGCAATAATTTCAAAAAATCCATTTGTTAAAAGAGTGCATGCCATGATTGCGTAGTAGCCTTTGAATCCTGATAAATCCAAAATATTAAAGCCGAACTTTTCAAAAGTTTCTGCCATTCCTGAAATAAGTGTCTGACCGTAGAAAAGGTAAATTGCAAGCATAACAAGTGCAGTGTTTACAAAAGTTCCTGCTGCTGAAGCAAATGCGGCGCTTACAGCCTTTGGCATTTTTGGAATTGAATTGAAGATTTTAAAAATGGCCCAGGCTGCAAGTGGAAAAATCATGCGTGGCAAAACTGAAACAAGTGGATTCAAGAAAAATGGATTTGAACCGCCACCGTTTACTGCTGCACGAATCAAACTGGTCAACCCAAAAACAAAACCTACGCTGATGCCAGGTCCAAGGCCTGCCGTTAAGGCTGCAAGAATTGCCGGTACGTGCATGATTGTTATGGAAATAAAAGTTCCTGGAATTACAATGTAGCCTACTGGTGTCAGGGCAAGCACGACACTCAATGCTGCAAAAACTCCGGTCATTGCAATTTTAAAATTCAAAGAAGCATTTGTCTTTGGCATAAAAACTCCTTGCTCTCCCTGGACAATTTACTTTTATCTTTTGCAAATTGCAAGACCTTGAATTTTTTATTTTCCTCTTGATTTACTCAGCGTCTTCGCAGGCGACTAAATCAATTCCGGTATTTAAAATATCTTTTATCAAAACATCCCCTGCTTTTACAGGCGCATTCACTTGGCATCTTTTTACCAGCTGCATGCATTCAAGCAACATAGACTTTGGCACTTCGCCTTTTGTCTTTGCAGAAACAAGCGGCCTTTTACTTCCATTCACTGCAACCGTGCATGTTAATGTTCTTTCCGGAGTGGTCAGTTCCTTTTTTGCATAATCCAAACCTCTCGGGCATGAGTTGCCGCTGATTTTAAAAGTTGAAGGATCAATGGCTGACATGTTTTCTTCATTCCACTCATCCCCAACATCAACTTCCAGCTGACATCCCATTGGGCAAATAATACAAGTTAAATTTTTAGTCAATTGAGTCCTCCGGCAATTCAATAGAAAGAGTTATATTCTGCTTTATTTCATTTATTTTGTTAATTTGATTTTCCTTGAGTTTTAAAGTCTGCATTTCTCCAGGACGGATAATTCTTTTTTTTGTCTGCATAATAATTTCTGAACCTGAATAAAGTGTGACTGTAACATTTTTGTAAACATCCGTTGCCCTGAACATGAGCATAACTTCATTTTGCAAAGACAGTGGAAAATCAAGATGTTGTGGAACTGTGTAGCGAACGCGGTTGCCTGGCGTAACAGAAATGTTTTCTGCAAAAAATTTTTCTTTCGAATTTTCTTTTACATATTCTGCTGCACATTTTCCTGCCAGAAGGCTTTCTTCTGTTACATAGTCAACAAGGTCGTGAACGTGAACAGAATTTCCGCATGCAAAAATTCCAGGCACTGATGTTTCCATCAACTGGTTTACAGAAGGTCCTGATGTAATCGAATCCATTTGTATGCCAGCCTGAATGGAAAGTTCATTTTCAGGAATTAAACCTACACTCAAAAGAACGGTATCACATTCAACAAATTCTTCGGTGCCGGGAATTACTTTTCTTCGGCTGTCAACTTTTGCAATCGTAACGCCAGTGACTCTTTCCTTTCCATGAATCTGGATTATTGTAGTTGAAAGTTTTAAAGGAATGTTAAAATTGTAAAGGCACTGTGTCATGTTTCGGGCAAGTCCTGCAGAGTAATTCATTATTTCACAAACAACTTTTACTTCAGCTCCTTCCAGAGTAAGACGGCGGGCCATTATCAAACCAATGTCACCTGAACCAAGAATTACAACTTTTTTTCCCGGCAAAAATCCATCTATGTTTACAAAGCGCTGGGCAGATCCAGCTGTAAAAATTCCAGCAGGCCTTGTGCCTGGAATTACAAGTGCGCCCCTTGTCCTTTCACGGCAGCCCATGGCAAGGGCAAGACTTTTTGTTTCAAGGAGCATCAGGCCGTCTTTTGAATTTATTGCACAAACCTTGTGGTAAGGGCTTCCTTTTTCTAAACTCAAAACCATGGTGCTGGTCTTTATTTCAACATTTAATTCTTCAGCCTTTTTTACAAAGCGGCCTGCGTATTCAGGACCAGTTAATTCTTCTCCAAAGTAGTGCAGGCCAAATCCGTTGTGAATGCACTGAAGCAAAATACCACCAGCTCTGTCGTCGCGTTCAAGAATAAGAACTTTTTCAAGACCATTTTCTTTTGCAGAAATTGCAGCCGCTAATCCTGCTGGGCCTCCACCTACAACAATTAAATCGTAAACATTGCCTTCCATCTTTTACCTCTCTTTTTTAGCGCAGTCGCTGACCGTGGCCCTTGTCTTGCTGTCAAGAACATAAGATGTTGCCCCTTTTTTTGTTACGTTGACCATAGGAATGTTCAGCTCTCGGCTTAAAATTTCAGTTACCCTTGGAGAGCAAAATCCTGACTGACATCTTCCCATGCCGGCACGAGTTCTTCTTTTTACACCGTCCAAATCTCTTGCCCCAAGAGGGCAGTTTATTGAAGCAACAATTTCTCCTTCTGTAATCATCTCACAGCGGCAGATAATTTGACCGTAGCGGGAATCCTTTTTTATCAGCTCAACTTTTTTTTCATTGTCTGCGTCTTTAAAAGATTCAATGCCTTTTCTTTCTTCAATAAAGTCCTTTTTCATTTCTGCTTTAAAGCCTGCATTTTTCAGGATTTCAAAAACATCTTCTGCAATCGCCGGAGCGGATGTAAGACCAGGTGAACAAATTCCTGCTACATTCACAAAGCCTTTTACATTTTTATCTTCTTCCACAATAAAATCTTCAATGTTTTTAAGATTGCCTTCATCATCTTTTTCACATGCTATGGCACGAAGTCCTGCAAAAGAATTAATGATGTTTCTTCTAGGAATGTCATTCACACTTAAGGCAGCTGCCTGAAGAATTTTTTCTTGTGACACAGAAGTTGTTCCTGTGTAAAATGCCCCTTTTAAATCCGCATCTTCTGCTGAAGGCCCAATCAAAATATTTCCGTCTACAGTTTGCGTTACCAAAACTCCTTTGCCCAAAGCAGTAGGTGTCTGAAACAAAACGTGATTCACAAGATTTTTGCATTTGTTGTCCAAGAGGCAGTATTCACCGCGGCGTTGTAAAATTTTAAAATCCCTTGCTCCTGCCATTTTTGAAACTTGATCCGCAAAAAGACCTGCCGCATTTACCAGGAATTTTGCTTTCATAAAACCGCCTGAAGTTTTTAAAACAAAATATTCTCCGTCTTTTTTGATTTCATGAACCATAGTGTTTCTAAAAAAGTTTACACCGTTTATTACAGCACTTTCCGCAAAAGCCCATGTTGCCTGGTATGGAGAAATGATTCCAGCGCTTTTTGCAAAGAGGGCAGCTTTTACATTTTCATTTATGTTTCCTTCAAGAGAGCGCACTTGTTCCTGATTTAAAATTTCCAAATTCTTTACGCCATTTTCTTTTCCTCTTTCCAAAAGTGACTCGATTTTTTTTATTCCTTCATCATCAAAAGCTAAAACCATAGAACCGATTTTCTTAAAATCAAAATTTAATTTTTTAGAAAATTCTTCAAACATAGAATTTCCTTTAACATTATATTTTGCCATCAAAGTTCCAGGCTTTGCGTCATAGCCCGCATGAATGATTCCAGAATTTGCTTTTGACGAACCGCAGCTTACATCATTTTCTTTTTCCAGCAAAGCGATTTTTGCTTTCGTTTTTGAAAGTTCTCTTGCAATGCATGAACCAGAAATGCCGGCTCCAATAATCGCAATGTCAAAAATATTTTCATTCGTATTTTCCATTTGCTACCTTCTTTCTAAAAAATTATTTGCTTCTAGAATTTTTATCCATATAAAAATTTTTACTTTCAAAAAGTTTTAGCTTTCACTATCACTTTCCCAGCCCTTGGCTCTTTCAACAGCCCGCTTCCATCTTTCGTAAAGTTTTTTTCTTTGACCACTCTTCATTTCTGGAGTAAAAATTTTATCTACCTTCCAGTGATCAAGAATTTCATCCTGACTTTTCCAAAAGCCTGTTGCCAGACCCGCACAAAAGGCAGCGCCCAGTGCAGTCGTTTCAACATTCTTTGGCCTGTAGACAGCCTTATTTAAAATATCAGACTGGAATTGCAGCATCACATTGCTGACACTTGCCCCTCCATCTACCTTCACTTCTTTTATGGAAATGCCAGTGTCTTCTTTCATGCACACAAGCAGATCTTTTACCTGGTAACAAATGCCTTCTATGGTTGCCCTTGCAATGTGAGCCTTTGTTACACCGCGGGTCAGCCCGATTAAAATTCCTCTGGCATAAGGATCCCAGTAAGGAGTTCCCAGTCCAGTAAAAGCTGGAACCAAAACAACCCCATTCGAATCCGCCACACTCTCCGCCAGAATGTCGCATTCATGAGCAGTGCGGATTAAGCCCAGCTGATCCCGTAGCCACTTAATTGTAGCGCCCCCCATAAAAACTGAACCTTCAAGCGCGTATTGAATTTTTCCATTCAGCCCGATTGCAATTGTTGTCAAAAGATTATTTTTAGATTGAATAGGTTTGCTGCCAGTATTCATCAGCATAAAGCAGCCCGTACCATAAGTTGTTTTCACGCTTCCCTTTTTAAAACATCCCTGACCAAAAAGGGCCGCCTGTTGATCACCAATGCAGGCTGCAATAGGAACTTCAAAATCGCAGACAGCCTTATCCGTGTAACCGTAAACGCATGAAGAATCTTTTACCTCTGGCAAAATACATTTTGGAATTCCCAAAAGTTTTAGTAAATCATCATCCCATTCCAAAGTGTGAATATTAAAAAGCATTGTTCGTGAAGCATTAGTGTAATCCGTCACGTGAACTTTTCCGCCCGTAAGTTTCCAGACCAGCCATGTGTCAATGGTACCGGCAAGCACTTCGCCATTCTTTGCCTTTTCTGCCAGGCCCGGCACATTGTCCAAAATCCATTTTATTTTTGTAGCAGAAAAATATGCATCCGGAATCAGACCAGTTTTTTCCTGAATCATTTTGCTGTAACCGTCAGCCTTCAATTTTTCTACCATCTCTGCCGTTCGCCTGCATTGCCAGACAATTGCGTGGTAAAAAGCCTTGCCGGTTTTTTTGTCCCACAGCACAACCGTTTCCCTCTGGTTTGTAATTCCAATCGCCGCAATCTGGTCTTCAGAAATTTTTGCTTCCCGCACAACTTGTTTCAGCACCGCCAGCTGGCACAAAAAAAGTTCTTCCGCATCGTGTTCAACCCAACCCGGTTTTGGAAAATATTGCGTAAACTCCTGCTGGTCTTGAAAAACTTTTTGGGCCTTTGAATTAAAAATTATTGCACGTGAAGAAGTCGTGCCCTGGTCCAAAGCAATCACATATTTTTTTTTGGCAGCCATAGTGCCTCCTTTTTTCGCATTGCGCTTTTATTGATAGTGTTACTATCACATACAAAAATTATAGCACTCATTTTTTTACTTGTAAAAATTTTTTTTGTTTTTTTTAAAAGATTTTTTTTTCTGGGCGCACCCCGACTGTCGTCGGGGCCGGGCTAAACGCAGTTCCGGCTTTCGCCTCCATTCTTCATTTTAGCAAGCTAAAATGAAGAACCGCTTCGCGGCTGCTAATATCCCTTGCGCACTTCTACAAGAAAGGCTTTAAAAAAAGGTAGCTCTAAAAAATCATTTTCAATGCTTTTTTAGAGCTACCTCTCGAATTTTAAG
>CAVCWN010000268.1:0-5615 GCA_963605975.1 Desulfovibrionaceae bacterium
CTAAAAAATCATTTTCAATGCTTTTTTAGAGATACTTCTCGAATTTTAAGTCTTTAAAATACAAAGACTTAAAATGTCGCTTCTTCAAAGTTGCCTCCAAAAATTGCAATTTTTAGAGACTCGCCAAAGTAAAAATATCAGTCTAAAATTTTTAAGTCAAGACTTAGGCATTTTCTGCCGATACTTTAAAGTGACAAGATGGCTGTTTTTAAGATGAAGCAAAGTGCGCTTTTAAAAATTGATTTTTTTAAGGGCAACTTCAAAGAGGAAAACCTTTTTCTGTCTTAAAAAGTCACTTAACAGGGCAGCAGAGAAATCTGATGAAGGAATTATGGAGAAGAAAGATTTTTATGATTTATTAAAATCAGTCCCTAAAGCAGAAATTCATTTACACTCAGAAGCATGTACTTCAAGAAAGACCATTAAGGAACTGTACAAAAAATCCAGGGGCAAAGAAATGACTGACCAGGAAATGGAAAGCCTTTTTTCTTATGATGATTTAGTCGGATTTTTAAAAGCCTTTATTGAAATTCAAACCTTCTATTCTTCAAAAGAAGATTTAAAATATATTGTTAGCGATTTGCTTTCTTACCTGACTGAAAATAATATTGTTTACGCAGAAACTTTTGTAAGCGTAACATCCTTTATGAAAAAAAATATTTCTTTCCACGAAATAATTGATGTTTTCACACAAGGCATTTTAGAGGCAAAAGAAAAATACGGCATCACTATCCGCCTTATTGTTGACGTAAGCAGGTCTTTTGGACTGGACAACGCCATGCACAATCTGGATTTAATTCTAGAAGAAAAAAATCCTTACATAATTGGAATTGGTTTAGGCGGAGACGAAGCAGCCGGTCCTGCAAAAGAATATGCTGCTGTTTTTGAAAAAGCCCACAAGGCTGGCCTTCACACAGTTTTGCATGCAGGTGAAGTCGTAGACAGCTGGTCAATGAAAGACGCAATAAATCTTTGCCACGCAGAAAGAATTGGTCACGGCATTTCTGCAGCCTACGATGATGCCTTTATGGAAGAGCTTAAAGAAAAGCAGCTGCCTCTTGAAGTTTGCCCGACAAGCAATCTTTTTACAAAAAAATATGTAATAGATTTTAAAGACCATCCTCTTAAAAAACTTTACCAGAAAGGCCTTCTTGTAACAGTAAACACTGATGATCCCACATTCTTTAAAGTTACACTTATAGAAGAGCTTTACAAAGTTTATTCTGAATTAGACTTTAGTCTTTGTGACATCAAAAAAATAATCACAAATGCTTTTAAAGCATCATTTATTTCTGACGCAGAAAAAACTAATTACATAAATCTTTTTAATGAAAAATGGGATGAATGGTTTAAGGGACATTCTGACATTGAAGAAAAATAATTTAAGGGCAGCTGGAAAATTACTTTTTTTAGCTGCCTCTTTTATTTTAGAGATACCTCTCGAATTTTAAGTCTTTGAAATACAAAGACTTAAAATGTCGCTTTTTCAAAGTTGTCTCTAAAAATTGCAATTTTTAGAAACTCACTTTATAAAGCATACTGGGTCTGCCACCAGTACTGTAATTTACTTCTTCCAAAATAATTTTTTCGTCTGCAAGGTAAGACATGTAATGGCGAACAGTTACAATTGAAAGATTTAACTCTTCCGAAATAGAATCAACTGAAAGCCAGTCATTTTTTTCTTTTAAAAAATCCAAAAGAAGTTTAAGTGTATTTTTTTGAATTCCCTTTGGCAGATTTTTAAAAGTCTGACTTTGAATATTTGTATTAAAATCGGGAGTCTTTGAAATTAAAGAATCTATGCTTTTTTGATCCAAAAGATCTTTTTCTTTAAAAGCCTCATGATGAGAAATAAATTTTTCCAATGCTATCTGGAAGCGGTCAAAGGCAAAAGGTTTTATTAAATAATCTAAAACTCCCAGGTGCATACATTCTTCTAAAGTTGCACTGTCATTGGCAGCGGTGACCATAATCACTTCTGAAGGAATTTTTTCTTCCCGGATTTTTTTTAATGTTTCAAAACCGTCCATGTAGGGCATAAAAAGGTCAAGGACTATTAAATCAACTTTATTTTTTTTTAAAAATTCCAAAGCATCCTTTCCATTAGAACAAGTTCCAGCTAGAAAGAATTTTTTATTTTTACAAACATACTCTCCATTAATCATGGCCACCATAGGATCATCTTCAACAATCAAAACTGAATACATATTTACTCCTATTAAAAAATCGGTTTAAAAAAACTGACCTTAAATAAAAAGCCCTTCTTAGACATTTCTTTTTTCCTTCATGGAAAGAGTAAAACAAGTGCCCACTCCTTCCTGCGATTCAAAAGAAAGTTTAGCGCCCAGACTTTCTGCCAATTGCTTTGTGTGGTAAAGTCCAACTCCCCTGCCCTCACCTTTTGTGGAAAAACCTTTTTCAAAAATTTTATCCCTTATGGCCAAAGGAATACCTGAGCCGTTGTCTTTCACACTTATTAAAAGCTGGCCCGGCATAGTAAAAACACCAAATTCCAGAATATGATTTTTCCCGCTTTGAGAAGGCTGATTCATCGCGTCCAGTGCATTATCTATCAAATTGCCGGTGATTGTAACAAGCGCCTGTGAAGGCAAAGAAATGTCACTTGATTTAAAATTAAATCCATCTTGCAAAATAAATTTTACATTACATTCACAGGCCCTTGCAATTTTTCCAATCAGTAAGGCTGAAAAAGCAGGATTGTCTATTTTTTTCATAACAGCGCTGACAGTTTCTTTTTGAATAAAAGAAATATTTTCTATGTAAGAAACGGCTTTGTCATATTGCCCAATTTGAATAAGACCCAAAATTACATGCAGTTTGTTTGTAAAGTCGTGGTTGTTGGCCCGCATAGAATCAACCAAAAATTTGGTTCCTTCAAAGTCTTCTGAAAAGGCAAGAAATTCTTTTTTTATTTTTCCGGATAAAGCTGCCGAAAGAAAAAATTCAATTACTAAAGCAATGGCTGTCACAATTAAAAATAAAGTAACACTTTTTAGGCCAGACGCTTTCATGGAAGTTTTAAGCTTTCCGGTAATTATAAAACCGCAGTAATTTTTATTTTCATCGTAGATGGCAGAATAGGTGCGGCGCTGGGAACCTGAAGGACCAACATCATTTTCTGTGTAAAAGCCCTGCTGGTGAAGAGAAAAATCTGGAATGGTTCCCTGGTATTTTGTTTTTATTAGTTGATGATTCGTGTGGTAAATGCGGATATTGTTTTTGTCAACAATAGAAACTAAATCAATTCCTGAAATTGAAGAAAGCAAATTGTCCATATAAGAACATACATCTTCTTCATCATAATCTTTTACAAAAGAATAAAGTCTTGTAATCAACTCTGATGTGTTTTGCAATTCTTGATTAAAGGCCGCATCGTTAGATTTCATGTTTATTAAAATTCCACCGGCACACAAAATAAGACTTACAAAAATAATTAAAAGCAACTGCCTTAAGCGAATTTGTTTTTGAACAGCAGCAAGTCTACCCTTACTTGTTTTTTCTTCCATATTGATTTTCCCAGATAAAAAATTGATTTTTTTAGGGACTTTCCATCACATTTTTTTTACAAATCAATTTTCTATCAACTGTAAAACTATATCACAAAAATCCAAATAAAAAAAATTTAAAGGACTTTTGAAAGTAAAAAAAGTGGAAGCGACAAATTTATTTTTTAATCTTTCAAAAACTTGTTTTCATTTTTTTTATGGCTATTATTAAAAGCGTAAAGAGGTAAATATGAATTTAGGACATCTTGCAGAAGCATTAATGCTTGTATGCTTTGGCTTTTCTTGGCCGCTCAATGTTGTAAAAGCTTACAGAGCTGGAACAACAAAAGGCACAAGTCTGGCATTCATTTTTTTGATTATAGCAGGTTACCTTGCCGGCATCTCTGCTAAGTTTATAAACGGTCAGTTCAACTACGTACTGGCAGTTTATTTTTTAAATCTTGTAATTGTTATGGGTAATCTTTTTGTTTACTTCAGGAATTTAAACCTGGACAAAAAAAAGGAAAGAGAATCCACAAAAATAAAATTTTTAGAACTTCGCCATCAGTTCAAAAACAGTGGCACTAAGGAGGAAAATATGAACTATCAGGAACTTAATTCAATCGCAAAGAAAGGCAATGTTGTTTTATTCGGCGGCTCGCTGGACAAAGAAATTCCAGTTGCTGAACTGGCCCAGTCTTTTGAAATCAACACAGAAATTTACAACAGAAGTCAAAAGGGCATTTCAATAAAGAATGCAAAAAAAGTTTACAAGGAAAACATTTCTGCTATTGAACCAGTCGCTTTGATAATCCACATTGGTGACAATGACACCAGCTTCTTTAGAACAAACAAAGATGCTTTTGACTCCAACTATCTTTCACTTCTTGAATCAATCAAGAAGGAAAATCCAAACATGGCAATCGCCTTGGTTTCTGTAAACAATCCAAAAAAAGATTCTGTAATTGATGAAATGAACAGACACATCCGTCTTCTTGCAGATTCAGAAAAATGCGTTTTTGTAAATCTTGAAAATGCAAAACTCTGGAATCCAAAAGCAACAAAAGAATCTTTGGACTTCGCCCGTGCAATGGGTCTTAAGGCAAAGCGCCCGTTAAAAAACATTGCAGAAATTTTATACAGCTACGCTTATGTTGAACTTGATGAAGAAAGCAAAATGGCTGCAAATGAAAGCGAAATGGAAGCAATATAAAATAGGACAGCTAAAAAAAAAGACTGACATTCTTTATTAAAAAGATGCCAGTCTTTTTTTTATGGGAGTCTCTAAAAATTGCAATTTTTAGAGACAACTCTGAAAACGCGACATTTTAAGTCTTTGTATTTCAAAGACTTAAAATTCGAGAGATATCTCTAAAAAAACATTGAAAATGATTTTTTAGAGATACCCTTATTACAAATGATTTTTTAAAAGACTCCAAAAAAATTATTTCTTCAAAACCTTTACTGTAAAGTCAAGAATTGTTTCGTTTCCGTACCAGTCATCAATAACCAAAGAGCCCTTTCCTGGCACCCCCATTGACTTTACAAAAGTTCCAGCCATGCCGCCTTTAAGCGAAATGCAGTCAGGACCAATCAATTCAAGAGGTCCCTGAACTTTTACCTTTACCGCTTCCTGGCAATAAGGCAAAATGTTTCCGTGTTCATCTTTTGCTGTAAGATGCACTTCGCTGACATCATAAGAATTTTCTTCAAGCAGGACATTTCTTTTTGTGCTGGCTTCAACAAAAAATTTTTTATTTGGAACCCTGGTCACAGTTTTTACCAGCTGCCCCCTTCTGTAAGCTTCAAGTTTCCACGTGTTCACTTTACCGCCCCAGTTGCCAATATACTTTCCATACCAGGCAGTCATTTTTTCAAGATTAATGACTTTTAAGAAATTTAATTTCAAAGCTAATCTTTTTAATTTCTTTGGCAGATTTTCTACAGTATAAAAACGAAGGGCCTGTAAAATTTCTTTTATCTGGTCACTGTACTTTGCCTTTACCCCTTCCTTTTCCACCAGTTGATTTCCAATAGTGTCAAAAAGAGGAATTGGACCGTGGGCAAGATGTTTGTAAGGAGAATCATTTTTTGTGTATTCCCTTATAA
>CAVCWN010000269.1:0-3334 GCA_963605975.1 Desulfovibrionaceae bacterium
TTTTTGTAAAGGACTTGTCTCAGGCTTCGCAGCACAGCTGCTCAGCTTCTTCGCTCAAACCTTGCCTCGCAAGGTTTGCCGGCTTCGCCGTCGCTCATCATACGGCCGGCTATGTTTTTTTTGAAAAGCAGTGCTTCTTTCCAAAAGCAGCTTAAAAAAAATCTTTTTAGATTTTGCTTTTTCAAATTGAATAAGTCTTTTCAGATTACTATAATAGAAAAAATTTTTAGAGGTATTTAAGATGGATTTGATTTACGGAATCAAGGACAAGCCAAAGTTCGGAAAACTGGTATTGTTTTCTATTCAGCAACTTTTGGCAATTATGGCAGCTACTATCGCTGTTCCTGCAATCGTTAACGGCACTTGTAACACAGAACTTTCTGCTTCTGCTGCATTATTCGGTGCCGGCATGGGTACATTTGTTTACCTGCTTTTTACAAAAAGTTCCAGCCCTGTTTTCTTGGGCTCTTCATTTGCCTTCATCGGTTCAATGTGTTCTGCTTTTGCTGGTGCCGCTTCTCTGGCAGTCGGCTATTGGGGTTTAATCATCGGTGCCGTTATGGCAGGTTTGGTTTACGTAGTTATTTCTATTGTAATCCGCATTTGTGGCGTAAAGTGGATTGACAAACTTATGCCTCCAGTAATCATCGGACCTACAGTTTCTATCATCGGACTTTCACTTGCAGGAAACGCTGTTAGTGATGTTTTGAATCCAAAAGGCGGCAGCGTTTACGTAGCCCTCATCTGCGGTCTTGTAACATTGGCAGTTACAATGCTTTGTTCAACATACGGTAAAAGGCTTGGAAAACTCATTCCTTTTATCATTGGTATTTTGGCTGGCTACCTTTTAGCTTCTATTTTTGCCTTTGTTGGAAAAGTTACAGGTAATCCTGCTTTGACAGTAATTGACTACACAGCTTTGACATCTTTGGATTGGTCTAAATTCTCTTCATATTTTTCACTGCCAACTTTCACATTCATGCTTGGCGGAACTGAAGGCTTAAAGAATATCACTGGAACTTATCTTTTGACATTGTTCTCTGCTTACGTTCCTGTAGCATTTGTAGTTTTTGCTGAACACATTGCTGACCACAAAAACCTTTCTACAATCATCAATAAAGACTTACTGGTTGAACCTGGTCTTTCAAACACCCTCCTGGGCGACGGCGTTGGTTCTATGGCTGGCGCTTTGTTTGGCGGTTGTCCAAATACAACTTACGGTGAATCAATTGGTTGTGTTGCAATCACAAGAAACGCTTCTTCAGTTTCCATCTGGGGTTGTGCAGTTGCTTGTATTCTCTTCTCTATGATTACTCCTTTGGTTTGCTTCCTTGAAACAATTCCTAACTGTGTAATGGGTGGCGTTTGTATCGCACTTTACGGCTTTATTGCTGTATCAGGCTTCAAGATGTTCCAGAAAGTTGATTTGAACAAAAACAAGAACCTTTTCGTTGCTTCTGTAATTTTCATTACTGGTGTTGGCGGCATGTCAGTTTCTTTTGGAAAAGTTACAATCACAACTGTTGCTTGTGCCTTGATTCTTGGCATCCTTACAAACCTTATTTTGGGCAAAGAAAAGGATGAATAATTTTTTTACCCTCCATTAAGGGAGTCTCTAAAAAAGCATTGAAAATGATTTTTTAGAGATACCTGCGAATTAATTTTGGGGGTGGACAAAAAGGCTGTGTGAAGAATTTCATGCAGCCTTTTTTTTATGAAATCAAAAAAATCAAAAAAAAGTTAAAAATTATTAAAAAGATTGCTTTGTAAAAAAAATGGGTTATAATGTTTTTAAAGTAATTTCTAAATTTTGATTTTAGATAGTTTTTTTTTTACAGTAAGGCTTTGGTGAGATATTATGAAAAAGATTTTAACTGCATCCAGTAATGAAAGTGTTGTTGCAACAGTAAAAAATGTCTGCAACATTTATTCTTCTTTTTTTGTTACAGAAGTGCTTTCTGACACAGACGAAATTATCCGCTACATTGACTACGAAATTCCTGAAATAAAAGTTCTGGATTTTTCTTCTAAGGATATTGATTGCCGGAAAATTTTAGATGAAATTAATAAGGACACATGGCTGCACTATGGCGGTGTAATTGCGGTTTGCGAAAACAGAAAGCAGGTAAAGGAAGTGGAAGAGTTAAAAGATTCCAGCATTCTTACCATCCAGACTGTAGATGATTTTGTAAGTCATTTTATCCGCGTTTTGCGCATTTTGTGGCAAAATCAAAAATTCCTTTTTAACCGCGGTATGTGGGAAGAATTCAGCGGTGAAGAATGCGGCACTTTTGTTTTTGGAAACGATGCCATGGATATGCAGTTTTACACAAAATTCCTGGTAAATTACCTTTACAGCACAAACCGCATTTCAAATGATGACCGCTTTAATCTGGAACTGACCTTTAATGAACTTTTAACCAATGCCCTGGAACACGGAAATCTTGAAATTTCAAATGATGAAAAAACTGCCTACCTTATGCAGGGTAACGATATGTTGGATTTAATCCGCGAACGTTCCAAAATGGATGAATATAAAAACAGAAAAATCCGCATTTCTTATATGATTCAAAAAAATACTTCTAAGTTTTCCATTAAGGATGACGGCAAAGGTTTTGACTGGAAAAAGGCCCAGGAAAAGAAGGCTGAAGAAGGGGCTTTGCACGGCCGCGGCATTTCTGTAAGTAAGAGTCTGGTAAAAAATCTTATTTACAACGAAAAGGGGAACGAAGTTGCTTTTATAATTGACAACTTGCAAAATGAATCTTCGGCTGTTCCTGGTGTAATGAATAATTTTCAGACTTTGCAGTACCGCGACCGCCAGGTGGTTATAAAAGAAGGGGAGCAGTCTAATGACCTTTTCTTTATTGTGTCCGGAACTTTTGCGGTTTACGCGGGCAACAAACTGACATCTGTTTTAAGTCCAAATGATTTGTTTATTGGCGAAATGGCTTTCCTCTTAAATGATAAAAGAACGGCAACTGTTATTTGTGTGGGCGACTGCCGCTTAATTAAAATTCCAAAAAAGGACTTCCTTCTTTTAATCAGGAAAAATCCCCACTACGGCATTTACTTAAGCAAAATGCTGGCCCAGCGCCTTCTAAGACAAACCAGACAAACCCTGGATTTAAAAAAGGCCGTTGAAGCTTAAAAAAATTAGGGGCGGCCTGCTTTACGAAAAAAGCTTTTCTATTCAGAAAAGATTTTTTCTTTACGAAAAAAACGTCCCTCCATGGCGCAACTGCTTTACGAAATAAGCATTGCTTTCCAAAAGGAGCATAGCCGGCCCTGGCGCCATGCGAAGCAGTTGCCTGAGCGAAGCGAAGGCAACCGA
>CAVCWN010000270.1:0-13204 GCA_963605975.1 Desulfovibrionaceae bacterium
GGGCCAGCATTGCCTGTTCGTAAATAGTTTCTGCATCGTTTTCATCAGCGCGGAAAATTCTTAAAGCCATAACCGGTTTTAGATGAAAGGCGTTGAAGTCCAAAAGGCTTTTTGACTTTTCTATGGAGTTGTTCAATTTGTTTAAGTCAAAATTTTTTTCGCTTAAAAGCAGGCAGAATTTGTCATCCCCCATGCGGCCGGCAATGGAAGAGTCCCCGACTAAGGCTAAAAGAATGGCGCTTTGCTTTTGTAAAATTTCGTCTCCCTTTTCCTGACCAAACACCTGGTTTACTAACTTAAAGTCTTTTATGTTTGTGGAAATTAAATAATATGTTTTCTGCGGATTTTCTTTTAAAATATAATTTGAGTTTTCAAAAAATGCCTGGCGGTTTAAAAGGCCTGTCAAAGTGTCATGGCATGAAATGTAGCGTTCTTCTTCCAGGCGGATTATTTCCGCACTTCTGTCTATGAAAGAAATAAAGGAACCAATCATTTTTTCTTCGTCATAGACTTTGTTGTATTCGCAAAGATAATGGTGTTCTTCCTGCTTTATGAAGATGGAATCTTTTGCGCTAAGAGAAGAATTTTTTTCATCTTGTCTTTTTAACAGAAATTTTTTTCTAAGATACTTTTCTGCAAGACTTTTTAACGGCTGGTTTTGATTTTGGTTTTTTAAAAATATTTTTGCCATTCTGTTTAAGAAAATACATTTTCCTTCAGAATCAAAACATGCAATGCCGTCTTTTTCACTTTCATAATATTTTTGTATGGAAGAAACAATAAAGTTTGAAGGCAAAATGTAAATGGCGTAACAGTTGATGTATAAAATCATCAAGACTGTGGCAAAAGGAAAGAGGTCTATGTTGCCGCCGATTGTAAAACCGCTTACATTAAAAATCATTATGAGAGTGTAGGAAATTAAAATGCCAATGTACTTTCTTCTATAAAGAATGGCTTTTCTGAATATGCTGGAAAAAAGAGTTATGACCGTGATTGCAGATGCAACTCCGGTAAGTACAAAGTGTAAAAAGAATACTTTGTTGTAACTTGTTACCCAGTAAAAGATTTGTCTGGAATTAATTCCTGTAAGAGAAGACACTCTTTGAATGTAGAAAAGTTTGTGGCTAAAGACATTCCATAAGCAGGCAGCCACATCTGCCATCATAAAGAGGCCTGTTATTGTGATGAAAATTTTTTTTGGCTTTCGGGGAGTGTCGCAATAGTGGATTGAAAAAGTCATTACTGTCATATCAAGGCAGTCGTTGACAATATAGAAAAGTACTTTTAAATGCAGGGCCTGGGTTACGAATGGAGTGAGTGTGTAAAGTATGTTGATTGGTAAAAGGGCCAGGCCTTCAAGACAAAGCATAATCAAGTGAGGTTTTATGACTGACTTTTTAGATTTTGCTGTCAAAAAAAGCATTACAAAAAGAGGAAGTTCAAAAATTGTACATGCAATTAAATAAATCAATTTACCCTGGTACATTAATTTTCCTCCTGAGCTTTCTGGCTGTAAAGATATTTTTCTTCAAAATCTTTAACAGGAAGCGGTTTTGAAAAGTAGTATCCCTGGAAAAAGTCTGAACCCTGCTGGCTTAAAAATTCCACTTGACTTTCAGTTTCAACCCCTTCGTTTAAAACCTTCATTCCCAGATTTTTTGCCATTTTAATTATTTTGGCAAGAATAACTTTTGACCTTTCCATATTATCCGTCTGCCTTAAAAATTCCATATCGATTTTTAAAGTGTCAGCCTGAAGATTTTTCAACATGCTCAAAGAAGAATATCCTGAACCAAAGTCGTCAATTTCTACATGAAAACCGTAGTCCCTCAAGCGCTGGATAATAAGTGGAGTGGTAGTCCTTATTTCATTAATGTAAACTGTTTCCGTAATTTCAATGTGCAGCTTAGAAGCGCTGATGCCATATTTTTCCACCAGTTTCACAAAAATTTTATAGACATTCAAAAGGTGAAAATCCTTGGCAGAAACATTCACGCTGATGTGGAAAGGAATTTTTAAAAGCCTCCATTCAGCTAATTTTTTTACAGCTTCTTCCCAGATAAAGGCATCCATTTGATGAATGTAGCCCTTCTTTTCCAGAATGCCCACAAAAGCACCTGGAGCCATTAAACCGTAAGACGGATGCTGCCATCTTACAAGAGCTTCCGCCCCGATCACGCTGCCGCTTTTTCTGTCCACCTGCGGCTGTAAATACATAAGAAACTGCCTTTCCTGTAAAGCGGATGCAAATCCATTTTCAATACTTTTTTCGTATTTGATTTTTTCCATTAATTCTGTGTCATAGCGGCTTACAGTTTTCGAATAAAGGTCTTCTGTGTATTTTATGGCCAGGCAGGCCTTGTCAAACATTGTGTGAATTTCTTCATCAGCGTTGTTTACTTCAAAAATGCCCAGCTTTATTTGCAGCATGTAGTTTGAATTGCTCATGCTTGTCTGGATTTTATTTATTTCGTTTACAAAATAATTTTCGTTAAAATCATCTTTGTGGATTACAAGGGCAATTTTGTCTCCGGAAATTCTTCCTGCCAAAGAGTGAGAGAATTTTGAACTTTCATTTTGGAAAAGGGCAGCCACTTTTTGTAAAAGACAGTCACCCATTTTGGAACCATAGCATGTGTTGTAAATTTTAAAATCCTTGATGTCAGACACAAGAATCATAAATTTTTCTTCCCTGAATTCATTTAACATTCTGGAAGCCTGGGCAGAAAAAGCTCGCCTGTTTAAAAGACCTGTAACCTTGTCATGCATGGCCCGTCTTTTTTCTTCTTCAATATTTTTCAGTTCCTGGGTGCGGTCGCGGAATTTTATGTAATTTCCAACAATCTTGTTTGAAGAATTTAAAATCTTTG
This sequence comes from Desulfovibrionaceae bacterium, assembly GCA_963605975.1. Classification (GTDB taxonomy): domain Bacteria; phylum Spirochaetota; class Spirochaetia; order Treponematales; family Treponemataceae; genus Treponema_D. The sequence goes on from CAVCWN010000270.1 coordinate 2,871, forward strand.
ACCACGTAATTTCGTAAGTTCTAATTTCTTTTTGGAGGGCAGGGGCAGTTTTTGTCTGGCAAGGGGTAACTTCTGTCTGAAAAGATGTAGCACCCGCCTGTAAAGAGCTATCCTCTTCTTCATGCCCAGGAAGGTTTTTAAAAACTTCAATTTCCTTAAGGGCAGTAAAAGAAGGATATTCGTCCTTAATGTTTTCTTCATAAAAAGCCCGGTAGAAATTTTCAATAAAATGTTCCTTTTGAAAAGCCTCGTCTTGTTGGGCAGCATAAGAGTCAGCCAGGAAAGCTTCCAGATCTTTTCCTTTTTGATTCTTATAAATGCATTTGTTATCCGAATCAAAAAAGAAAAGAGCGTGAGGAATATTGTCTGCCGAATACTTTATAAGCTTCGTTAAATCTTCCCGGGGGAACATGTAAAAGAAGAACATAAAGTAAGCAAAAGAAATCAGCGGCATGCTTAAAGGGGCAAAATCCAAAACACCCTTATTGCCTTCGTAAAGCATAGCCATTACCTGGAAAGTCAAATAAAGCAGTTCCAGAAAAAGGGCTTCTGAATAGCGTGCCCTGTAAAAGCGCTTGGACTTTAAAATCTTTTTAATAAGCATGTAGGAAGTCAAAAGTAAAATAAAAGCAATTAATGCTTCGTGAATAAAAATAAATTTAGAAAAGACAGGTTTGTAAAAATAAGCATCCTGGCCTGAAAAAGATTTTTCTGCCAAAAGAAGGGGGTCTAAAGTAAAGTAAAAATTTTCAAAAGCATTGATGCCAAAAGAAATCAAATCGCAGGCAACCAAAATAGACAAAAAAATATCAAAGCGCCTTTCCAAAACTTTCAGCTTTTGCGGATAAACCTTTATTACCTTTCCCCAGATAATTTCCTTAAAGAAAAAGTAAAGCAAAAGCACAAAAAGCGGGGTGCCTGCATAATAGAGACCCAAAAAAATGTAAGCCTTAAAAAGCCCTGATGCCGCAAGATAATCCGCATAAAAAATTATACTTGCCGTCTGCACAATTAAAATTCCGGTAAACCATTTTCCCGCAGCATTATGCTGCCTGGAAGCAAAAATGATGGTCCCCAGCTGCAAAAGCAAAAGGCCGCCCAAAGCGTACAAATAGTAATACTTCATCCGCTCTATTATATGCCATTTTTTTCTGTTTTGAAAACATAAGATTTATATTTTTTTGATTTTTTGGAGAAAGCTGGTTTTCCGACGGCTTTAGCTTGAAACTTCGCACTACGTGCTCGTTGCAGGTAGCGCGGGCCCGCTACAATCCGACTAGTGGTGTTTTAAATTTCCATGTCTTGCACGGGATTCGAAAAGTTGTAATTTTTTTGGTCTGTCTTAAAATAGTTCGCTGTGGGAAGTTATTCTGAAGGCAGTTAGTAAAAGTAAGACTGGTTTTATGGTTGTTACGATTTTATAAACCATGGGCAGCCTCATATTTAAAAATTGCCTAGCTGGTCCTATGATGAGCGACGGTCAAAGACTGTAAAAACTCGAAGCTGAGTAGCTGTGCTGCGAAGCAGAGGTCAGATGTTTTACGAATGAAATGCTTTCTTCCAAAACAGACATAGCCGGCCCTGAAGCCAGGCCGAAGGCCGTCCGAAGGACCGCGCGCAGCAAGTGGCGCAAGGACCGTTTAACAAAAGGCGGTATGCTTCAAAAAAAATAAATAAAATTTTACGGCCCTTCAAATGGGTTTTCTTATATTGACGGTTTGGCCGTATTCTTCTATTATGTACAATTAATTGACCTTTTTATGTTGGGAACATGATATGAAAAAATTTTTTACTTTTCTTTCTATAACTTTACTTGCTTCAACTTTGGCTTTTGCGCAGACGGAAGATTCGCCGTCTATTGTTACGGCCAGTGATTTTTTTAAGACTGTCAGCGATTATTATGCGTCTTTTTATGATTACACTTGTAGTGTTAACATTCAAATGGGGTCAAGCCAGCAGTATGGCACAATGTATTTTAAGCGCCCGGAACTTGTCCGCATAGATTTTACCCGTCCTGCTGAACAGGTTTTTAACTTTGACGGCGAAACTTTGAAAATTTACCTGCCAGGTCAAAATGCCATTCTGGAACAAGCTGTTACCGGCCGTTCGCAGGGGGCTCTGGGCTTGAGTCTTATCCGCCGCTACTACACAATTCAATACGAAACCAGCCAGGATCCTGTGCCTCTTTCTGAAGGTTCAAGCGTTCAGGTAATAAATTTAGTCTGCAGCCGCCGGTCTGCCAGTGAAGCTTTCAAGACTATTAAACTTTCTATCAGTCCAACATCAAAGTTGATTGTCCGTGTTGTTGCTGAATCTCAGTCTGGAGACACTTATACAATCACTTTTTCAAACTATTCGGTTAACGTAGGTTTGTCTGCACGCCGCTTCATTTATGATCCGCCTTCTTCTGCAAACAACTACAACAACTTCCTCTACGAAGAATAATTTTTTCATGCGGAGTAATGTATTATGGAAAGTTACGGTGAGCTTCTGAAGAATGCAAGGGAAAGTAAAAATATCACTCTGGATCAGGCGTCAAAAGATACTTCTATTGCAAGAAATTATCTTGAATCCCTTGAAATAGAAAATGATGCCGCTTTTCCTGGCGAAGCTTATTTTATTGGTTTTATAAAAAATTACTCTACTTATTTGGGCCTTGATTCCGAATATATCCTTAAACTTTATAATGCAAAGAAAATTCAGGAGTCTCCGGTTCCTGTGGAACTTTTAGAGCACCACACGCCGGTATGGCTTTTGCCTTTGATTATTGCAGCCTCTTTGATTTTTGTTGTAGGACTTTCTATTTACTTCTACTGGGGTGTTTTCAAAATTCCTCAGAAAAAGGCTGAAAGGGCAAGAATTATTGCAGAAAATAAAACTGTTCACACTTATGAAGTTTCTACGGATGTTGAAACAAAGCGCCTTTACAAGGACGACCAGCTTCTTGTTCCAGATGCACATGCTGACGGCCAGAATGTGATTCTTACGGTAAAGGATACTTTGGGCCAGTTGACTCTTTCAACTCCTTTGGGAAACCAAGTGGTAGATTTAAGTGAGGAACGTGAACTGGACATTGATGGCGACGGCATAAATGATTTAATCCTTTACGTGGGTGACATTTCAAATTCAAATGCTGAACGTGGTGCCCAGGTCAGAATGCTGCTTAAAGAAAATTCAGAACGCCTTGCCCAGACCGAAACAGAAAATGTTGAAAGCCAGGTTGAAAGCGCAAACGTTTTGCCTTCAGAAATTATTCTTGAAGATTCAAGGGCTTATCCTTTTACAGTTCAAATTTCATTCCGTGGTTCTTGTCTGTTCCGCTACAGGGTTGACCGCCAGGAAAAAATTGAAGAGTACTACAAAAACGGTGATGTCGTAACTGTTACGCCAAGTAACGCAGCCCGCCTTTGGATGAGCAACGGAAATGCTCTTTCTGTTTCTGTTCTTTCAAATGGCATTTCTTATCCTCTTGAAATTGGAAAGGCCGGTCAGGTTAAAGTTGAAGATGTTAAGTGGATTAAAGATTCTGATGGACGTTATCGTCTGGTGGTTGTAGACATTGACTAAGAAAAAATTCTTTCTTGACCAGCACGGCTGCGCTAAAAATCAAGTGGATGGGGAAATTATTATTACCCGCCTTTTAAAAGCTGGGCTGGAACTTTGTGATAATGCTGATGACGCAGATTTGATTATTATTAACAGCTGTGGTTTTATTGAAAGCGCAAAAACTGAATCCTTAAATTCTCTTATGCAGGCGCGGTCTGCTTTTCCTGACAAAAAAATTCTTTTGGCTGGTTGCCTTGCAGAACGTTATGCTGATGTTTTTAAAAGTGATTTGCCAGAAGCAGATGGCATTTTTGGTAATGGTGATTTAACAAAAATAGATGATGTGGTTTCTTCAATTTTTGAAAATCAAAGACTGGTGGTAAAGCCTTTGCAAAAAGGGGTTTGTTGTGGTGACAGGGAAAGGCTTTTAAATTACAAGGGTTCTGCTTTTGTAAAAATTACTGAAGGCTGCAACAACTGCTGTTCTTTTTGTGCCATTCCTCTTATTCGCGGCAACCTTCGCTCCAGAAATGCGGATGAAATTGTAGAAGAAATAAAAGGTCTTTTAGAAAAGGGCATTTTTGAAATCAATTTGATTGGTCAGGATTTGGCGGCTTACGGCTGTGGCAAAGATGATGATGTTTTTTTAGACGGCAAAAACGATTTTGATTTTTTATACACTGACTTAAAGGCTCCTTTGATAGACAGGGCTGAAGATGGTGAAAATAAAAATCATTCTGCCCTTTACCGTCTGCTTGAAAAAATTTCTGCCCTTGAAGGAAAGTTTTGGTTGCGGCTTTTGTACATTCATCCGGATCATTTTAACAAGGATATTTTGGATTTAATGGAAAGGGACCACCGCATTCTTCCTTACTTTGATATTCCTTTTCAGTCTGGCTGTGACCAAATAATTCACGCAATGAACAGGAAGGGGTCTTTTTCTTCTTATGTAAATCTTATAAAAACAATCAGGCAAAAATTTCCCCAAAGCGCAATCCGCACTACTTTCCTGACAGGCTTTCCTGCAGAAAGTGATCAAAATCATAAAGACAGCGTGGAATTTTTAAAGGCCATCCAAGCTGACTGGTCCGGCTGTTTTACTTACAGCAGGGAAGATGACACTCCTGCAGCAAAGATGAAAAATCAAGTGAGGGCAAAAAAGTCTTTGGCTAGAAAAGAAGAACTTGAATCTTTGCAGGAAAAAATTACGGCGGACCGTTTGCAAAAAAGATGCGGCAAAGATTATGAAGTTCTTGTTGAGGAAATAATTGAAAATAATTCTGGCAGTGACGAAGGTCTTGCTTTGGGTAGGGCATGGTTTCAGGCACCGGAAGTGGACGGGGCTTTTGTGATCCGCTATGACCGTGATGATAAAGATGCTCTTTCTAAAATCCAGGTGGGAAACATTGTAAAGGTTCACGCCCTTGCTTCAAGTCAAGTTGATATGGATGGTGAATATCTTGGCTGAAGAAGATAAAAATTCAAATCCACAAAAAATAAATTCTCAAAAAGAAAATGCGTCTGGTGAAAAAAAGTCTGAAGAAAAAATTGATTACCTTAGTGTTTTAAATGACCAGCAAAGGGAAGCTGTTTTACATGAAGGCAGCCCCCTTTTAATTTTAGCGGGCGCCGGTTCCGGAAAGACCCGTGTAATCACTACAAAAATTGCTTACCTTATAGAAAGAAAATTTGTTGACCCTTTTACAATCCTGGCTCTCACTTTTACAAAAAAGGCTGCAAACGAAATGAAGGAGCGGGCCTGTAAACTCTGTCCAAAGTCAGAATATGCCCAGATAAAAACTTTCCATTCCTGGGGGGCCTTTTTTTTAAGAAAATATTATGCTCTTGCAAAAGTGGCGAAAAATTTTACGGTTTACGATGAAGATGACATGCTGACCCTTGTTACAAAAGCGGATCCTTCGCTTTCAAGGGGGCAGGCTTCTTCTTACGTGCATAAAATTTGTCTGGCGAAGGATTACTGTCTTTCGCCGGATGATGAATCTTTGTCTTCAATCGATTCAGATGAAAAGTTTAGAAAAATTTATTCCCTTTACCAGGACCGCCTTGGACAAACCGGCAATGTTGATTTTGGCGATTTGATTATGAAGCCATATTTTCTTTTGAAAAATAATGAAAGTTTACGAAAGGAAATTCATGCGCGCTACAAAGTAATTCTTGTGGATGAATACCAGGACACAAACAAGGCACAATTTTTGCTTTTGCGTGAACTGAGCGGGGTGGACGAAGGATTAACAAGTTACGTTTGTGTTGTGGGTGATGACGATCAGTCCATTTACAAATTTCGCGGGGCTGAAATCGATAACATTTTAACTTTCAACAAACAGTTTCCCGGAGCAAAAATAATTCGCCTTGAAACAAATTATCGTTCTACCCAGGAAATTCTTACATGTGCAGAATCGCTGGTGCAAAATAATTATGGTCGTTTGGGGAAGACTTTAGTCGCTGCCCGTGGAAGCGGCAAGTATCCTACAATTGTTTTTTTGCCGGATCAGGATGATGAAGTTGAATTTTGTTCTAGCATAATTGAGCAGGCCCACGAAAAAAATGTTCCCTATTCGGATTGGGCTATTCTTTACAGGACAAATGCCCAGTCACTTGGTTTTGAAAAAGAATTTCTTGTTAAAAAAATTCCTTATGCCATTGTGGGAAGTTTAAAATTTTATGAGCGCGAAGAAATAAAAGATTTGCTTTCATGGCTGGCCTTTGTTGCAAATCCAAAAGATGAAGTCGCATTCCGCCGAATTGTTAATAAACCTCCCCGGGGTATAGGCCTTTCAAGTCAGGATAAAATTGTTCAATGTGCAATTTTAAATAACGAAAAAAATATTCTTGAAGCAGGAAAAAAAATGGGTCTTACAAAAAAAACAAAAGAGGCATTTGACGCCTTTGCCCTGCTGATTGAAGATTTTGAAAAAATGCTTTCTGACCAAAATGCGGATGGTGAAAAAAAATTGTCCGAACTCATCCGCCTTGTTGCAGAAAAATCTCAGCTGCTTGATTACTACAAGGGGCAGGATGAAATTGCCGGTACTCAAAAAAGAAGCAATATAGAAGAACTTGTTTCCAGCGGTCTTTTTTATCCTTTGTCACTTCAGGGACTTTTGGATTTTCTGGATTCAATTCAGCTGGACGGAAAAAGTCAAGGCGATGAAGAAAAAAATGATTCTGACAGAGTTACTTTAATCACTTTGCACAACACCAAAGGTCTGGAATTTAACCGCGTAATTATTACAGGAATGGAAAATGGAATTTTTCCCCGCGAAGACAAAAAGTTTGAAGAGCTTGAAGAAGAGCGCCGCCTTTTTTACGTAGGAATTACCCGTGCAAAAAATCAATTGTATTTTACAAGTGCCGCCTGCCGCCGACTTTACGGAAGATTTTCTTACATGCAGCCAAGCATTTTCTTAAGCGAAATGGATCCTTTAAATCTTAGGGTGATTGGTGATGTTCCTTCTTCGTTTGAAGCGGATGGTGAAAAGGCTCAAATAAAAAAAATGTGGTGCCCGGGAAAAAAAGTTTATCATGATGATTACGGGGACGGTTACATCATAGAATCATATTTTTCCGAAGATGACATTCTGGTCATTGAAGTGGGATTTGATTCAGGTGATGTAATGCGCTTTATGCCGGAATATCAGGGCAACAATCTTATTCTTTATGACGATGAAGATTTGTAGTTTTTTGCCTTGGTCTAAAAAGCGCAATTTTTAGAGGCTTACTTAATTGAAAAGAAACTTCTGTTATTTATATTTAACATGTCGAAAAAAAATATATTTTGTGCTAGGATAATCTGCCGATTGAGATTTTTAGCGGAGGACTATATGAAAAAGATTTTAAACTTTACCGGTCTTTTCTTTATGTTATTTTCATGCCTTTCATTTTTTTCATGCAAGGAAAAGAAGACATCTTCTTACGAAGGCTACGATGTTATTGTTGACGAAAACCAGCTGGAGCTTATCCGCATTCCAGGTGTTTTGGATTTAGACGGAAATCTTTCCAAGGACTATTACCTTCAATATCCTCTTTCACTTTACAAGGCAGAGGAAGAAGTTCTTTTGCAGCTGGCTTCTTTTTACAATGACTATGATGGAATTGATTTGAGTCAGGCAAATAAAATAAAAAATATGTTTGCAGATTTGCGCGAAGGATCAATAAATAATTTTGTTACTGAAGAAAATGAACTTGAAAAAGTTGAAGACTGGTACAGAGACTTAAGGGCCAAAATGTACGACTCTGCTGAAAACGAAACAATGTGGAATTATTTTGTAAACTTCCAGAATCTTATTTATGACTCTACAAAAAATATTACACAGCTTCTTCTGGATGTTGATGAATTTAAAAATGGGGAATCATGGTTTGATTCTTTAGATGAACTTTTTGAATTCAACAAAGAAGAATCAAGCAAGACAATCAGGAAAGTTATAAAACTTTTCCCTAACGTTCACTTTATTTCTGAACTTTCTCAAAAGGGCACAACTCCGGAAGTAAATAATTTCCCGGAAGAAGAAAGCCAGCCTACAGAAGAAGAATATTCTGCTGAATCATTTGAAGAAAGTTTTGAAGATTATTCAGATTATTGATTTTTGCAGCTGATTGTTTTTGATAAAAATTTTCTAAAACAATCAGCTTTTTTTCGGGGGGAATTGTTTTCAATCCAGGGGACTTTTGAAAATTTAATTTTTCACTTTGCCCCTTATATTTTTTTGGGAGCACACAAATGGAAACAATTAAAGATTTAGGCTCTTACACTTTCCAGTCACTTTTAAAAAACAGCGTAAAAAAATTTGCAGACAGACCGGCTTTAGGCCTTGCTGGAAAAGAAGCAATTTCTTACCAGTCTCTTTACGAAAAAAGTTTGGAATTTTCTGCTTTACTTGAATCTTATGGAATGAAAGAGGGCAGCAAGATTGCAATTTTAAGTTTAGGTCGACCTGAATGGGGCCAGGCATATTTTGGAATTGTAAACCGCAAAATGATTGCTGTTCCCCTTTTGCCAGATTTTTCTAAAAACGAAATTGCTGCAATTTTTGACCACTGCGGTGTAGATGCCATTGCTGTTGAAGAAAGACTTTACGGAAAAATAAAAGACATAAAAAAATCCTTGCCAAAATTAATTATTAAGCTGGATGATTTTTCCGTTTTGAGTGGAAAAAAAGTTAAGACTGTAAAAGTTGAAAATTTAAAAGAAGTGGAATGTCATGAAGAAGACACTGCTTCTATTATTTATACATCAGGCACTACCGGCCGGTCAAAGGGAGTTGAACTTACTAACAAAAATCTTGTCTGGAATGCTGTTGTCTGCCAGTCAGTTCACCGTGTAAACAAAATGGACCGCTGCCTTTCCTTTTTGCCGCTTTCGCATGTTTACGAATTTACAATCGGTTTTACAATGCAGGTTTTAAATGGTTCTGCCATTTACTATTTGGGAAAGCCGCCTGTTGTAAGCGCCCTGCTTCCGGCTTTTAAAGCGGTGCAGCCAACAATCATTCTTTCTGTTCCATTAATCATGGAAAAAATTTACAAGGCAAAAATCCTTCCTGCCTTTACAAAAAATGCTTTTATGAAATTTCTTTCCAGCATGTCTCTTACAAAACTATTGCTTTGCCGTAAAGCTGGAAAAGAGTTGAAGAAAACTTTTGGCGGCAAGCTGGTCTTTTTTGGAATAGGCGGATCTGCAGTTGATCCTGTGGTAGAAAAGTTTATGCGCCTTGCAAAATTTCCTTACGCGATTGGTTATGGTCTTACGGAAACATCTCCATTGCTGGCAGGTTCCGGCGTTAAAATTACTTTGCCTGGAACAATCGGTCCAATTTTGCCTGGCCTTGATATTAGAATTATTAATGCAAATTCCAAGGGTATTGGAGAAATTGTTGTCAAAGGCCCGAATGTAATGAAGGGATATTACAAAGAGGAAGCTTTAACAAAAGAAGTATTTACTACAGAAAATGATGAATGTGGTGCAGGCTATTTTAAAACAGGTGATTTGGGCCTTATCAAAAAACGAAGGGGCTATTATCGCCTTTGCTTAAAGGGCCGCATTAAAAATATGATTCTGGGGCCTAGCGGCGAAAACATTTATCCTGAAGACATTGAGTTTGTTTTAAATCAGCATCCTTTCGTAAACGAATCGCTGGTTGTTGAAGACGACACAAGTTTAGTTGCCCTGGTAAATATTGATGAAGAAAAAGTTGAAGCCGAAGCAGAAGCAAGGGCAAAAATCAAACTGCCGGATTTAAAAGAAATGAGCGATGAATTTTTTAACGCCATTGCTTATCAAAAAGAAAAAATTCTGGGTGAAATTCAGTATTTTGTAAACAGCAGGACAAACTCTTCTTCAAGAATTGGCCGTGTCCAGCAAGTGCCTGAATTTGAAAAAACTGCCAGTCAGAAAATTAAGCGCTACCTTTACGATTTAAGAACAAAATCTAAAAAGGAAAAAAAGGCTCTTTCTAAAAATGAAAAGGCTGAACTAAAGGAAAAGACCCTGCATGATTCTGAGGCAAAAAAGACAAAAGAAATTTCTTCTGAAAAAAAAGTGATTGAAGATCCTACAAGAAGCCAGAGCGTAAAAAGGATAGACCTTTCTTTTGATTTGGAAAATAGGACGGCGGTTGGGAAAGAGACGGCTGTAACGAAAGCGGCAGCGGTTACGAAAGATGCGGCTGTTACGAAAGCGGTAGCGGTTACGAAAGAAACACCGGTTTCCAAAACAGCCACTGCTTCCCAAAAGAAGCCATCGGTTTCCAAAACAACAAAAGCGGCTGCGG
>CAVCWN010000271.1:0-2568 GCA_963605975.1 Desulfovibrionaceae bacterium
GTTCCCGACGGGAGCGTATTTAAGCGAATTTAAAACAAGTAAAAGTATCATTTGTGACAGAGCGTATTTAAGCGAATTTTAAAGTAGCCCGCAAAAAGCCTGTAGCAGTTTTTTGCGAAGCAAAAAAGGCGTAGCGTTTCTTTTTTTTAGGAAAAAAGCTTTTTTTGTTTCTTTTTTCTTTTACAGAAAAATATTTCTTTTTTAGGCCATAAAGCGGAGACCGAGCGTTAGCGGGCTGCGGAAGGCTTTTATGCAAGGTCCAGTTTTGCCCATAAAAAAAAAGAGGCAAACTATGAAAAGTCTGCCCCTTTTGCTTTTTTATTTTTTTCGAAAACTTTTAGTTGTAGGCGCCAGGAATTGTTTTGCCTTCAAACTCTGGATTTCCGTGGTGGTAAGTTGGCAAAATCTTTGGAGAAAGAACGTCGCTTTCAATGCCTGCGTCTTTTCTTTCTTTTTCAAAGTCCTTAACGTGCTTTAAACTAAGTTTTGCATTTTCTGTCTGACTGATAGCGCCAAACATTTTTCCTGCTTCAATACCTGCTTCGCGGCCAAATACAACTACATCAAGAAGTGAGTTGCCCATAAGACGGTTTGTTCCGTGAACACCGCCAGATGCTTCGCCTGCTACAAGGAGGTTTTCTACGTTAGAATGGCATGTCTTGTTAATTTCAATACCGCCGTTCTGGTAGTGGAGCGTAGGGTAAACCAAAATTGGTTCCTTTCGAATGTCAATGCCGTACTTGATAAACATGTTGTACATGGCAGGAATTGATTTAAGAATTGTTCCTTCGCCGTGAATCATGTCAATCATTGGTGTGTCAAGCCATACTGCTGGCTGAACAGCGTTTTCTACACCGCGACCTTCTTTTACTTCGCGAATAATGCCTGAAGCGTTTACGTCGCGTGTTTCAAGAGGGTGAATGTAAACTTCACCGTCTTTGTTGATAAGTTTTGCTCCCAAAGAACGAACTTTTTCTGTTACCAGTTTTCCAAGAATCTGTGACGGGTAAGCAGCTCCTGTTGGATGGTACTGGAGTGAATCCTGGTAAAGGAGTTTTGCTCCTGCGCGGTAGCCCAAAACCAGACCGTCTGCTGTAGCTCCGTAGTGGTTAGAAGTTGGGAAGCCCTGGTAGTGCATACGTCCTGCTCCACCTGTTGCGATGATTACAACTTTTGCTTTTGCAATCATCAATTCGCCTGTTTCAATGTTCATCAAAACTGCACCACATGCCTGGCCTTTATCATTTTTGATGATTTCAACTGCAGCTGTAAAATCAACTACTGTAATTTTGTCCGGGCGGTTTAAAACTTCGTCGCGGAGTGTACGCATAATTTCAGCACCTGAGTAGTCTTTGCAGGCATGCATTCTTTTGCGGCTGGTTCCGCCACCGTGTGTTGTAACCATTGTACCGTCAGCTTCTTTGTCAAATTCTACGCCCAGGTCGTTAAGCCATTTGATTACAGAAGGTGCCTTGTTTACCAGTGTGTAAACCAGTTCCGGCTTTCCGTCAAAGTGGCCGCCGCCAAATGCGTCCAAGTAGTGCTGGGCAGGGGAATCGTTTGGCTTGTCTGCTGCCTGAATTCCTCCTTCTGCCATCATTGTGTTTGCGTCTCCTACACGAAGCTTTGTTACCAAAAGAACTTTTGCTCCGGCTTCAGATGCCATGATTGAAGCTGATGTTCCAGCTCCACCGCCACCAATTACCAAAACGTCTGTTTCGTAGTCAATGTGGTTAAGATCAATGTGGTCTACATCGTAGCGAGGCTTTCCCTGAAGAACTGCTGCCAGTTCAATTGGTGCCTTTTGACCTTTGTTTGGTCCAATCTTGAGTTCTTCAAACTGACTCTTGATGCGGTCAGGGTGGTACTTCAAAAGAAGTGCGTCTTTTTCTTCTGCCGTAAGGCGTGCATGTTCGAATTTCAGGTTTTCTTCACGCTTAGCAGCAACAATTTTTGCTTTTTCGTCTAATTCGTTACCGTACATATCTTTTCTCCTTAAAAAAGTCCGCGTTGGCGGCAGCACAGGATGTGCTGAATCAGCAGTTTTACAAATGAAATTTTGAAAACTGCAGTGATAAAAATCACAAGGATGTAATTTTTATCACACTTCCTTACTTTTCGATGTCACGTGTGTTGTAAAGTTGTTTAATTTCATCCAAAGGCTTATTCATCATTTCCTGAATAGCGCTTTCACATTTACCTTCTTCAATTTCGGCAACGCGGTCCAGCAAGTGCTGTGTCTGTGGCTGCAGGTATTTTCCATTGATACGGCGTGCCAATTCAGCTACCTGTGGGTGAGAAATGCCTGCAGGGCAGCGTGATGAACAGCAGCCGCACATAATGCAGTCAAATGATGTGTCAGCGCATGCTTTAAAGTCACCTCTCTGGGCATAAGCAATGTACTGCATTGTGTTAAGGTTTTGAGGGCAGGCACGTGTACAAGCGTTGCAGCCTACGCATGAATAAATTTCTGGGTACAACTGCATCATCAGCTGCTGTTCAGGTTTTATCTTGTTGATGTCATAAACCTGTTTAACAAGTGGGAAAAATGGAAGGGTAGCAATATAC
>CAVCWN010000272.1:0-10478 GCA_963605975.1 Desulfovibrionaceae bacterium
GCTTTAAACTTGTCGCCGCGGTCAAATTCATTTTGGAACATTCCAAAAGATGTAGCGCCCGGAGAAAAGACAAGTGGCAAATCTCCCAAAGATTTTTCCCCGTAAAGTTTTGCGGCATTTGCTCCCTGCAAATTTGACTTTAAGATTTTTAAAAGAACATCCAGGGAATCAAAAGGACCGTTATACTGAACCTTTGCCTTGTCCAGTAAATCTGTAAGTTTGTCAGTGCCAGTTCCTGCCAAAAGATAAATTTCTTTTGGAGGATACTTTGTTCCGGAGTCGCCCATCAATGTTCTGGCAAGTGGAATGAAGTCCAGATTTTTGTCTGTTCCCCCACAGATTAAAACAATGCTCTGGCCAAAAGACTGGCTGGCAGCAGCTGCGGCTTCTGGCACAGTAGAAGCTGAATCGTTAAAGAAAATAACTTTTCTGCCATCCCCCTGCCCCTGCCATTCGTGGAAGCGTTCCAGGCGATGGGGAATTCCTTTCCATGTAGCCATTGCCGTAACAATTTTTTCACCAGGGATTTTCATCAAATAAAGACAGAGGGCTGCATTTAAAACATTTGTTTTCATGTGGTCGCCAGGCACTTGCAGCTGGCCCATAATTTTTTCTGTTTTGCCTGCCACCTGCACATAGCCGCATACATTTCCGTCTTCATCTGCCTTTTGGAAAACTCCGTCCACATTTTCCGGCAAAGGATTTTTGCTGTAGCGGAAAACTTTTGCTTTTGTTTTTGAAGCAAATAAATCTCCCCAGCATTTAAATGCAGGATCAGCTTCTTTTGTTTCGCTCTGGTACTTGTCTTCATCAAAATCCAGAATGCAATAGTCACTTGCATCTTGATCTGCAAAAATCAATTCCTTGTCTTTTACATAAGCGTCCATATCGCCGTACCAGTTCTGGTGGTCAGGAACGATTTTTGTGATTACAGAAATTTTTGGTTTAAGAAGTTTTCTGCCACGAAGGTCAGCTAACTGCCAGCTGGACAGTTCCAAAACAACCGGCGTGTTTTCATTTGTTTCTTCAAGGAATGTAAGGGGGCTGACTGTTATGTTGCCACCCAAAAAACATTTGAAACCGCATTGCTGCAAACCGTGGTAAATGGCGCTGGCTGTAGAAGATTTTCCCTTGCTGCCGGTAACCGCAATGACAGGAGCTTTTGTAAATTTTAAAAAGATGCTTAAGTCGCTTTCAATAGCTTTTGCTGCTTCAAGAAATTTGTTGCCCTGAAATTTTACACCAGGATTTTTTATTACACAATCTGCGTCTTCAAAATCGTCAATTCTGTGCTCACCTAAAACATACATCAAGTGACTGTGGTCAATGCTTTTATCTTGAGTGATTGCGTCGATTGTAGGTTTTAATTCTTCTGTTTTTTTCATATCTGTAGCAATCACAAAAGCGCCATGTTTAAGAAAAAATTTTACACATGCCTGACCACCGCCGTTTAATCCCAAACCCATGACTACAATTTTTTTGTCTTTGATATCTTCCAGGGAATTGAATGTACATCCCTCCGGATAAACGTGTGCTTCCATGTCTTCCTCCTAAAAAATTCTGCATTAAGGGCAGACCAATTCTGCTCGCAGCCAAATTACAAATAAATAATTTTCTTGCTTTATTTTTAATTATAACACGCATATAAAAATTTTAAAATATAAAAAAATAATTTTAAAATTTTAAAAAAACTATTGCTTTAAATTTTTCAATTACTTATATTGTTTCTATTGATAATAACGTTATAAATCAACAAAAAACTTTAACACAAGGAGTACCACATGAAAAAGATTTTATTCATTTTGTCAGCTGCAGTTTTGTTAACATTCACTGCATGTTCTAAAAAAGATAGTTCTGCAGCAAAAGACGAAACCGCAAAAACAAAAATCGGAATTGCGAAAATTGTTCAGCACGTTGCACTGGATTCTGTTGAGCAGGGAATTATTGATGCCATAAAAGATGCGGGCATTGACGCAGACTATGATTTGCAAAATGCCAATGGTGATGTTTCTACAGCAAACCAAATTGCAGCCCAGTACGCTGCAGAAAAAGTTGATGTTGCCGTAGGAATTGCAACACCAATCGCAGTGGCTTTGGCAAACACAATTAAAGACAGGCCTGTCGTTTTTGCAACAATTACAGACCCGGTAGGTGCAGGTCTTGTTTCTACTCTGGAACACGGAGAAGGAAATGTTACCGGAATGAGCGACGCAATTCCAACTGTTGAACACATCAAAATGTTTGCCCAACTTACAGGCATAAAAACTTTGGGTTACATTTACACAAGTTCTGAAGCAAATTCCATTTCAGGACTGGAACTGGTTCGCCAGGGATGCGAGCAGGCTGGACTGAATCTTGTGGAACAGGCCATCACAACTTCTGCAGAAGTAATCACCGCTGCCCAGTCAATTGTTGACAGAGTAGACGGCATTTACCTTACAACAGACAACACTGTTTTTTCTGCCCTTGCTTCTCTTGTTCAAGTTTTTGGCGATGCTAAAAAACCGATTTTTTCTGGTGACGTAACAGGCGCCATGGAAGGCGGCATTTTTATGGCAAGCGGCTTTAACTACTACAAGGCAGGTTATGCAACCGGACAAATGGTTGTTGACATTTTGAATGGCGCCACCCCTTCTGAAATTCCAGTTAAGTTTATGACAGATCCAAGTGATTCGGATTTGCTTTTCGATTTGGATGCAGCTGCAAACTGTGGCATTGAAATTCCAGAAGAATGGATTTCAAAAGCAAATATGATTATCCAAAACGGAACTTTGGAAAAGAAATAAGAGAGCAAGTGCTTTAGGAAAGGAATGCAACTTTTCACGAAGCGCCTAGCCGGCCCTGGAGCCAGGCCGGAGGCCGTCCGAAGGACCGCGCGCAGCAAGTGGCACAAGGGCCGTTAAACAAAAGGCGGGATGCTTCAAAAAAAAATTTGACTTCTAAAGCGAAAAAGTTTTGGAAGTCAAATTAAGGGAGTCTCGAAAAATTACAATTTTTAGAGATACCCTTAAATCGCTTTCAAAAAAATCAGGGTTTTAAAATTATGATTCAAAATATTTTAATCGAAGGATTCATTTACGCAATTATGGTGCTGGGAGTTTTTACAACTTTCCGTGTTTTAAATTTTTGCGACATGACGGTTGACGGTTCTTTTCCTCTGGGCGCCTGCGTTTTAGCATCGCTGCTTTTGTCCGGCGTAAATCCTATTCTTGCCTTGCTGCTTTCTTTTGTTGCGGGAATGTGCGCAGGTCTTGTTACCGCTTTAATCTACACAAAATTAAATATTCCGGATTTGCTTTCAGGCATTTTAACAATGACAATGCTTTATTCGGTCAACCTGAGAATCATGCACAACAAGGCGAATGTTTCTTTTTTAAAAATTCCGACTGTCATGTCAAACATAAAAAACGCTGCCTCTGTTTTTGCAAAGGCGCATGGAATTCTTGAAAGTACTTTTTCTGCATGGATGGTTGTTCTTTTTCTTCTAGCAGTGATTCTTGTAATAAAATTTTTTCTGGATCTTTTTTATCACACCGATTTAGGGCTGACCATGGGAGCTTTGGGTGCTAACAGACAAATGGTTGTGTCACAAGGTGTCAACCCAAAAAGTCTGACCACGATTGGCATTTGTTTAGGAAACGGGCTGGCTGCTTTGTCTGGCGCAATGGCTGCCATGTATTCAGGATTTGCAGATGTCGGTTCAGGGACTGGGATAATTGTTTCGGGACTGGCTTCCCTTATGCTGGGAGAATTTTTTATCCGGTCAAATAAAATTTCTTTACAGACTTTGCGCGTCATAATCGGGTCAATCATTTACCGGGCCCTCATGTACCTGGGCAGAAGTTATGGATATAAAATTGGTCTTACTGCTAACGATTTAAAATTAATCACCGGCATTTTAATTATCCTTTGCCTGATTCTTTCTAAGGCGGATTTTATTTCTTACATTGGTCGCCACATGCAAAGGCCTTACAAAAAAAATAATTTTATTCCAGGAGAAAAAAATGCTTAGACTTGAAAACATAGGTATTACATTTAACCCAGGTACTCCAGATGAAAATCGGGCACTTAAAAATATAAACTTAACTGTAAACAAAGGTGACTTCATCACGGTGATTGGTTCAAACGGAGCCGGAAAAAGTACACTGCTGAATGTTATTTCGGGAACACTGTTCCCTTCTCAGGGAAAAATTTTTCTTGAAGATAAGGGGTCCTTAAAAAACATCACAAAAGAAGCCGAATTTAAAAGGGCAAAATACATTGGCCGCATTTTTCAAAACCCACTTTTGGGAACGGCAGGAAAAATGTCTCTTGAAGACAACATGATTATTGCAAGCAAAAAAGGCTGGAAGGGATTAAAAATTTCTTTAAACAACAAAAAAAGGCAGGAGTTTAAAGAAAAACTAAAAGTTTTAGACATGGGCCTTGAAGAAAGATTAAATGACAATGTTGAACAGTTTTCCGGCGGTCAAAGGCAGGCCCTTACTTTACTGATGGCCGTAATGTCTAAGCCTGAAATTCTTTTGCTTGACGAACACACCGCTGCCCTTGATCCGGAAAATGCAGAAATCATCATGAAGCTTACAAAAAAATTTGCCCAGGAAAATAATTTGACTGTCATGATGATAACCCACAACATGCAGCACGCCTTGGATTACGGCAGCCGCCTTTTGATGATGGACTCAGGAGAAATTATTCTGGACATAGACAAAGAAGAAAAATCAAAATTGACAATGGAAGAAATTGTAAAAAGATTTAAGGCCATAAAAAAACATTCTCTTAACAATGACCAGATGCTTTTGCAATAAAAGATGTGCTTTAGGAAAAGGATTTTTGTGAGGGGAGCGGATTTCTTAGCAATAGGAGCGGGTGTATTCAAAAAAGAGAAGCGGCAGCTTTACGAAAGCAACTTTTCTAAAAAGGAAGATGGCGCTTAGCAATAGGAGCGGGTGTATTCAAAAAACAGACAATTACTTTCCAAAGAAGCAATCAATAAAAAAACAGGCACCTTCCGCTAAAAGAAAGTGCCTGCATTCAAAAGAAATTATCTTGAAGTACACAGTTTGCCTTTGTCTTCAAAGGCGGCCAAAGCTTCGTCCAAAAGATAATCAATCAAATCAGAATATTTTAAACCAAAAGCTTCGCACATTTTTGGGAACATTGAAATGGAAGTAAAACCAGGCATCGTATTTATTTCATTCAAATAAGTTTCGCCCGAATCCCTGTCAATAAAAAAATCAACACGGCTAAGACCACTTGCATTCACAACGCGATAAGCTTTTTTTGCTGTTTCGCGAATTTCTTCAAGTTTTTCTTCTTCAAGCAAAGCTGGAATTTTCAACTCAGCGCCATCCGGATCATTATACTTTGCATCGTAATCATAGAAAGTATGCTTTGGCACAATTTCTCCAGGACCGTAAGCTTTTAAAAGAGTGCAAGGCCTAGAAGCATCCTGTGTAATGGAATTTCCTGTTACAGAACATTCCACTTCGCGGGCATTAATTGCCTTTTCGATTAAAACTTTATTGTCCCAGCTAAAGGCCATCATCAAAGCGTATGAAAGTTCCCGCATATTGTTTGCCTTGCTGGCCCCATCACTTGAACCGGCAGAACAAGGTTTTACAAAGAGTGGAAACTTTAATTTTTCTGCCGCTTCCTGCAAAAGTGAATCGTAGCGTTTGCTGTCATTTATGTCTGACTTTGTAACGCACATGTATGGAACAACCGGCAGCCCCGCAGCCTGCCACAAAACTTTTGTTGTTTCCTTGTCCATTGTTGCAGCAGAAGAAAGTGTCTGGCAGCCAACATAAGGCAGGGCGCACATTTCAAACAGACCTTGAATTGTTCCGTCTTCACAATAAGTTCCGTGCATAACCGGGAAAACTACATCGCAGGGAATGGATTTACCGCATGCGTAAAGTGTTAAATTTTTATCGCTACCAGGCACCAGGGAAACTCTTCTTTCTTCAAGGGCATGCACTTGAAGTTTAGCAGAAGCATCTTTTTTTAAATTTTCAATCACGCTGTCATCTTCCAGGTACCACTTGCCATCCTTACTTACAGAAATCAATTTTACATTGTGCTTAGAAGAAATGTTTCTAGCAACAGAGGCGCATGACATCAGAGAAATTTCATGCTCACCAGATTTACCGCCACACATCAAAACTACATTCATTTAATTTACCGCCTTTATTCAAAATTCTAAAATCAAAATTACTTATTAAAACCCATTTCTTCCAAAGCCTTGTTAGCTTCAGAAATTTCGTCATAAGGCATAACGTGGTCTTTGTAAATAATTGAATTTTCGTGACTCTTGCCCAGCAAAAGCACAATATCATTTTCACCAGCCATTTTAAAAGCAGTGCGAATTGCCTTAGGTCTGTCTGGAATGATAAAAAGATTTTTGTCATCCACTTTGCCAGCCTTCCTTGAACCGACAGCAATCTGTTCAAGCAAAGCATAAGAATCTTCACCGCGTGGATCTTCATCAGTCAAAATAACAGTATCACAAAAACGGCCCGCAATTTCTCCTTGAAGAGGGCGCTTTGTAACATCACGCTCTCCACCAGAACCAAAAAGACAAATCATTTTTCCAGGGCAACGCTTTCTTACTGGAGGAAAAATTGTTTCGAAACTTGAAGGAGTGTGGGCATAATCAACAATCACTTCAAAAGGCTGACCGCGATCCACAACAGTCATTCTACCTTTTACCGGCGTAAGCTTTTGGCAAAGAAGTGCCAGCTGGTCAAAAGCAGTTTGCGTAGTTCCATGAACAGCAATCATTGCAGCCATAATATTGTATGCGTTAAATGCTCCAGGCAAAGGTGCCTTCACATTGATTAATCTACTTTCGTCTTTTAAAGAATCATGGTCTTCAAAGCGGGCAATTGTAAAAGTCAAACCGAATCTTGCAGCTGCAATATTGCGGGCAGAAAAATATGCAATGTCATCAGGAATTTTTGGAAGAGGATTTGCATTCATTTCTTCCGCAGAAAGTTTTCCGGCCATGCCTTCAGTTGTAAATCCCAGAACTTTTTTTGCAGTTGCATTTTTAAAATAAATTGCAGCCGGATCTTCCAGGTTCACAATTCCAAAAGAAGGAACAGTCACTTCTTTTCCGCCAATAATTTTCTTGTGATCATATTTATCAAGTGCGCGGAAAAGATTTGCTTTGTCATAGCGGTACTGCTCATAAGTTCCATGAAATTCCAAATGTTCCAAAGTCACATTCATAAAAAGGGCAACATCAAATTCAATATCACCCAGACGATTTGTTTTTTCACTCAAACCATGACTTGAACTTTCAACAACAGCGTGCGTACATCCGTTTTCAAGCATTTCATAAAGTTCACGTTGGACAATTGGCGCTTCAGGAGTTGTCTGGTGCTGAGGATTATTGATTGCATCCCCGCCCAAAGAATATTGAACAGTAGAAATAAAACCTGCCTTAAAACCCGCCAGGCGCAAAAGCTGCCATATAAATGCAACTGTAGAAGATTTTCCCTCTGTTCCAGTCACACCGTAAACAACAAGGTGGTGTGAAGGATTGTCATAAAATGTTTTTGAAACAGGACTCATTGCAAAGCGGGCAGATTTTACTTTTACAAAAAGAGGTTTATAGGAAAGCTTTTCCATTTCCTTTTTGATTTCAGAAATTTCTTCATCAGTAAAATCATCCTGGAAAACAATTGCTCTTGCTCCATTTTTAATTGCGTCTTTAATAAACCTATTTCCGCTTGTATGAGTTCCAGGGAGAGCAAAAAAAAGTGACGCTTCTTTTACATCGCGACTGTCAAAAACAAGAGATTCAATAATGCAATTTTTAGCATCTTCTAAAGCCTGTGCTTCTTCAATAACCGTACAGCCGTCTGAATCAACAATTTTATTTTCAAATGACGGCAAAAGTTCATAAAGTGATTTTTTCATGATTTTGGATTTTACTCTTTTTACTAAAACCTTTCAACTTGTGGGGATTTGTGCTAAAGTGCTTTTATGTTTGAAATAAGAGTTGAATGTGATTTTGCCGCTGCTCATTTTTTAAAAAACTACAAGGGCAAATGTGAAAATCTGCATGGCCACAATTACCTTGTAAGGGTGAGCGTGCAGGGTGCCAAATTAGACCAGGGCGGAATGCTTTTAGATTTTTCTGAATTGAAAAAAGCCTTGCGTCAGGTGTGCGGTAAAATAGATCACACAAATTTAAATGACTTACCTTTTTTCCAGGACAACCCCAGCGCAGAAAGAATTGCCCTTTACATTTACAAAGAACTTCTGGAACTTTTACCACAACTTTCTAGAGGGGAAGACAGTCCTAAAATAAAAGCAGTGGATGTTTTTGAAACAGCCACGAGCCGCGCCCGCTACATCCCAGACTAAAGGAAAGTAAAAAAAGCGAATGTCTTTTAGATGCGCTAAAGTCTTACAGGCACATCCAGCTGGTCAAGTTCTTTTTTTATCTGCCCCACAGTGTAATCTCCAGAATGAACCATGGAAGCAATAAGCGCGGCGTCTGCCATGCCACTAGTCAAAACCTTTTCCAAATGCTCCACTTTACCACCGCCACCAGAAGCAATCACTGGCACTTCAACAGACTGTGAAATCATTTTTGTAAGGTTGATTTCGTACCCATTTCTGGTGCCATCAGCGTCAATCGAATTTAAAACAATTTCTCCCGCCCCCAGGCTGACCGCTTTTTGAGCCCATTCCTTTGCGTCCAAGTCCGTGGCAAGACGGCCGCCGTTTATGTAAACGCGGTAACCGCTCGGCATAGAGTCATCCTTTTTTGCATCCATCCCCAAAACAATGCACTGGTTTCCAAACACGCGGGCCCCCTGCCTTATCAAATCAGGATTTTTTACCGCCTGCGAATTTAAAGAAATTTTTTCTGCTCCCGCAAGAATTGTTGACCGAATGTCATCCAAAGAACCAATTCCTCCACCAACACAAAATGGAATGAAAACCTGTGAAGCAACGCGCGAAATCAAATCCAAAATAGGGCCCCTGCCATTTGCACTTGCCATAATGTCATAGAAAACAAGTTCATCTACGCCCTGATTGTAATATTCCTTCGCCATTTCTACCGGGTCGCCAATATCTATGTTGTTTTGAAATTTTATTCCTTTTGTAGTACGGCCGTCTTTTACGTCAAGGCAAACAATAATTCTTTTTTTAAGCATTTTTTTCTCCCACAGAAAGGTCAGCAAAATTCTTTAAAAGTTTAAGACCTGTCTTTCCCGATTTTTCCGGATGGAACTGAAAGGCGATGATATTATCTTTTTCAATTACAGCAGGAATCATTGTGCCGTAACTTGCATAACCTTTTATTACCAAAGGATCCTGCGGCTGAATCACATAAGAATGAACAAAATAAAAATCACTTCCACTTTTTACGCCGCCAAGAAGATGAGAAGGATTATTGCAAAATGTTACGTCATTCCAGCCCATGTGAGGAGTCTTTAAATGATGTTCATAAATTTCGTGGCCCAATTCTTTTTTTTCATTTTCATCTGCCTGTCTTTCCTTCCACAATTGTGACAGACTGATTATTTTTCCTTTTAAAAGGCCCAGACATTCTGTGTCGCCTTCCTGGCTGTATTCAAAAATGATTTGAGATCCTAAACAAATTCCCATAAGCGGCTTTCCACATGCGGCCCAGTCTTTCAAAAAAGAATCAAAACCTGTAGCCTTCAATTGCTTCATCGAATAAGAAGCATCCCCAACTCCGGGAAAAATTAAACGATCGCAATCCTTAAAATCACCAGCCTTATCCGAAAGAATAAAAGGAGCCTTTATTGCTTCAAGTGCGCGCTCAAGGCTTTTTATATTGCCAGCTTTGTAATCAACAATTCCTATCATATTTTGATTATAGCAATCCAATCCATCACATTCAATTATCCCCAGCCATGTAATTTTAAAAAGACAGACTTCCTTAAAGCAGCTAATAAATTTCACCCGCCTTCCGATAATTACAATATGGAAAGAATCCGCTATTTATTTGACCTTTGCCTTGAAGTTTTAAAAGACTGGCGCGTCATTGCAGTAACAATTTTTCTAATTTTATTTTTGACTCTTGTAAATTACATTGTAAATTACCAGAAGAAGGCAAAAGTCTACAGGGTAAAAAAATCCAAAGCCACCACAGAAACAGAAAAAAAGCCTGCCGGTGAAAGCGAAAAAACTGAAGCAAAAAAATAATTATTTTATTTTCCTTACGCTGTAAAGTTTTCGCCATGGCCACTTGCATGCGTAAATTTTATTTTCCCTTTCCAGTTGATTTATCATTTCCCTGATGTCACTGTCTTCCCAAATATTCTTTTTAAAAAATGGCAAATCCTTTTCATTAAAAGCATTTTGAATTTCAGCTTCAAGCCTTTCTCTCTTAAAAAGTTTTTTATGCTTAGAAAGAAATTTTAAAAGATATTCCCCATCTTTTGCAAAAGGTGCCGGTCCCCCTCTCTGGCAAACATCACAGCCATCAC
>CAVCWN010000273.1:0-3298 GCA_963605975.1 Desulfovibrionaceae bacterium
GTAGCGTAGCGGAGCGAAAAAATGCACGAGGTGCATTTTTAGGCGAGGCACCCGAACAGCTGTGCTGTGAGGGCGGAATAGGAGCGGTCGCGTAGCGTAGCGGAGCGAAAAAATGCACGAGGTGCATTTTTAGGCGAGGCACCCGAGCAGCTGCGCTGTGAGGGCGGAATGGAGCCGGTCGCGTAGCGGAGCGAAAAAACGCACAGACTTCAAAGGAGCAGGTTATGAAACTTTATATTTTACGATGGAACCCAACTTTTTCTATGCAGTACCAGAATTTTGAATCGATGATGGAATTTTTAAAAAATGATTCTATTGATGATTTTGAATGGAGTATTTATGACCACGAGGAACTTGAAGCAGGCGATATGTTTATTCTTGCTCAAGTGGGAACTGGTGAGGAAGACGGAATTGCCAGTTTTGGAATCTTTAACAGTGAACCTTACACGGCAGCAAACTGGAGAGATGAAGATGGAACGAACCGCTTTTATGCAGAAATGACTTTGCATTGTCTTATTGATCGCCGCAAAAATCCGTTTTTTTGTGCAAAAGAACTGGAAGAGAAATTTCCTGCAGTTGACTGGCATGGAGGCCACTCTGGAGTTTTAATTCCAGAAGATACCGTGGAACCTTTGATTTTACATTTGATGAAAAATTTGCTTCCGTTAAAATCCTGCCAGGAAAAAATTTCTTTTACTGAAGAAAAAAATGAAAATCCCCTTCGTAGTTTTTTTGCTCAGTACATAAATGATTTGTGTCCGAATTTTAAAAAGAAAATTATTGATTGTGGAAAGTTTATATATAGAAATTTTAAAGAGGGCGAAACCCTGGATAAGGATATGATTGAGATTTCCACAGAAAAGTTCAACAAGGTGAAACTTACAAAAGACAGTCCGGAAGAAGATTTTGTAAAATTTTTTGTAGCGATGGCGTAGAAAGTTATGGCGAAAAGCAAAAAGGCTCAAGACAAATATTACAAAGATATTCTCGATAAATTTCAGTGTGATCGAAACCGCGAAGTAGAAGAATCTTTTGCACGCGCATTTTCTGAAACAGATGACACCCGTCTTTTTTTCATAAATGAAGATCAGGCTTATACAGACGGAAAAAATATTATTGTAGATCCAGCTTTTTTTGATATTTACAGGGACAAGGAATGTTTAAAAAAAACTGAAGACTTTTTAAAGTGGCCCAATCTTCTTTCTGAAAAGCCGTGGAATGCACTTAAAATGGTAACGCGAGGCCTTACACTCCACGAATGTTTGCATTTAATTTACACAGATTTTCCTGGCAGAATGTGGAGTGACCCTGATTTTGCAGAATGGAAAAATGCTCGAAAAACTGTTGCAAATATTTCTAACATTATAGAAGATGCCTACATCGAAGCGGTAGGTGCCAGTGTTTATGACAATATTTCTACTTATCTTATGTTCAATCGAATTGCCCAGCCTTTTGCGAAAAAAGATGTTGAAGGGACAGCGCAATCAAGATTTAAAGTTGAAGAGCCTGAAGAAATAAAAAATTTTAGTCCGCCTGAAAATACTTCTAAAAAAAAGTTAACTCCTCAAGAAGAAGAAATTTTAAAAATCTATCTTCATTTTAAGGAAGTGCAAAAGAAAATAAAAATACTTATATCTTATTTTGATTACATGTCAAGTTTTCTTTTGTTTCCAATGTTTAAACTTAATAAGCCGTCAAAAGAAATTGCAGACTATGTAAAAGAAACAAAGCAACTTTTTTTGGATGCATCAATTCAGGCAAGTCCGGCTGACCGCTACAAATACTGCAAAAAGATTTTTGAAGTTATTAAACCTCTTGTTCCAAAAGATGACGAAGCAGAATTAAGCGAAAAACTTTTGCTTCCATACATTGCAGGTCAGGAAAGTCATGGGAATGGAAACAATTCTATTGGCGGGCAAAAACATTCTGGCAGAGTGCAAGTTGTAACGACCCGATTGTTTGTAAATCTTGACGGTAGCAAAAAAAGAAATTTAAAGACAGACGGGGAGACTCTGCTTGTTCTGGTAAAAACTTTTAGGGAAGATGAAAAAGATGCGGATGAAATTATGTCCTACGCCGGTTTTGTGGTAAAGCATACTGGTAGCAGTGTTGGTGCTTCGGCAGTTCACAAGGATATAAAAATCAATGAAAATCATCCAAAGATAAATTTGAATTTAAAAAAGGCTTATCAAAATATTTACAATCAATATCATTTGACAATTAATTCTTATAGTTCGCGTTTTTTGCAATTGTTAAAGGCACAGGTTCCAGTTCGCGAAAATCGTTTTCTTTTTGGTTCCGCAATTGATTCAAAACGCATGGGTGATATAAAAAAACGTTTTTGGAGCCGCACAATTGCTGGTAGTGAAATTCCAGATATGTCAGTTATGCTTTTGATTGACGGAAGCGGTTCCATGTGCGGAGAGCGGCGAAATTCCGCAATGGTTTCTTCTGTGATTTTACATGAAGTTTTAAAGAAGCAGGGAATTGAACACGCAATAGTTGAACATCGTGCCCATTTTTCTGACCCTGAAATTGATGTAAATATTCTGCTGGATTTTAATTCTAAAGAAGAAGAAAAGCTGAATATTATGCAGCTGGATGCTGGAGGTGACAATCGCGATGGACTTGCCCTTTACTGGGCAGAAAAATATATAAATCAAAAAACATTTTGCGAAAACAAATTGATTATTGTTTTGTCTGATGGTTTGCCGGCCCACGCATATGACAACTATTACGGTGCTGTTGCCAACAAAGATACTGCCAATGCTGCGAAAAAAATCATGAGCCGTGGCACAAATATTATTGCGGTTGCCCTGGACGATAAATGTGACGACGATGATGAGGATTCAACTTACAAGGATTTAAAAGAAATCTATCCGCATTTGATTCAGTGCAAAGATTTAAAACGCCTTACCGGTCAGATTTTGCAAATTGTGAGTAAGCAGTTGATGTAGCTGGGCGTGACCTTGAAACTTCGTTGGGCGTGACCTTGAAACTTCGTTGGGCGTTGCCTTGAAACTTCGTTGGGCGTTGCCCTGCGCTTTGCTCCGGGCCGGGCTTTCCGTGGTTCCGTACGCACTTCGTGCTATCTCCATTCCTCCGCTTCGCTCCGGAACGCCTGCGGCGCCACTACAATCCCTAACGCAAAATAAAAAGTAGAAAACATTTTTTACAGTGACACACTATGTCACTTAAAAAACTTTTATACTGTAGAAAATTTTTCTTTAACAGGAGGCATAAATTATGGAAGACATTGAAAATCGTATTAAAGAAAAACTTTTGGATTTGGAAAAAA
>CAVCWN010000274.1:0-4666 GCA_963605975.1 Desulfovibrionaceae bacterium
AAAATACTCTTTATTCACCTGATGAGTGAATAAAGAGTATTTTCGTAATCTGCACCACTGCCACTTTCTTCCTGAACTTCTTCCTGCTGGTCCTGACTTTTTTCATTCGCTGCCTGTCTCAAAGAATTTTCTTCAAGCGAAAGTTCCAGATTTATTTTTGCCGCTTTATTTGAAGGATTAATTAAAAGTGCCTTCTTAAAATATTCAGCTGCTTCTTCGTAAGAGCCGCGGCGGTGGGCAATAATTCCACAATTATAAAGCATTCCAAACTTCAAGTTGTCCGGAGCATCTTCCGAAAGTTCAGAATATTTTTTTAATGCCGCTTCACTTTCATCCTGCATCAAGTATGTTGTTGCAAGACCATAAGTGGCATAATCTTTTATGACATCATCATCATATTTTTGAGCGTCCAGTTTCAACTGAATGTAATCACTTGTTGCATCAGAATAATCTGCACGAGTCCAGGCAAAGCGGCCTTGCAGCAAAGTTAGGCCGTTTGCGAAGCGGTTTGAACATCCAGTAAAAGTCGTAAGCAAAATGATTGCGAATGCGCTGTTTTTCAAAATGTGTTTTTTGGAATGAACTTCGAACTCTGCAAAGAAGACTGCAAAAATAAAAAAGACTATTGCGAAAACAATAAAAAGACTTGTCCTTTTTACGCTTTGAATTTCGTAAGCAATTGTTGTTCCTTCCTTGGAAGAATTTGACTGCATATTTAAAGATTCCAAAAGTCTTACCGCAGAGCCTGCTTCTGAATAATTCAAATATGTCACAGAAGGAATTGTTTTGTTTGCCGCAGAACCTGTAATCTTTCTGGAAACACTTTCCATTGCCGCTTTAATTTTTTCTTCACGCAAAGAAGTCATAACTTTTGTTATGCCATCGCCTGCAAGAACAGCCGTTTCTTTTGTGGCATCACCAAGACCAATAATTGTTACAGGGATTGCATTTTTTGCCGCACGATTCAAGGCCTGCGAAAAGAGTCCGTCACTTTCTTCACCGTCTGTAAAAATCCAGATGGTTGAAAAAGCAGCTGACTGTGAAGGAAAAGAATTTATTGCCGCATCAATTCCACTGGCCAGGCTTGACCCTTCCGATTCCAGCAAAAGTGGTGAAAGTGCGGAAAGCAAACTTTTGACAGCTTCAAAATCTTCTGTCATAGGAATTACACTTGTTGCATTTCCTTTAGCAAGAACAACTGAAACAGAAGAACCTTCCATGTGGTCCAAAAGCCTGTCTGCAAATTCCGCAGCTGTTTTAAGACGCGTCTTTCCGGTATCAGTGTCACGGGCTTCCATAGAATAGGAAATATCAAA
Source organism: Desulfovibrionaceae bacterium (assembly GCA_963605975.1). Taxonomy (GTDB): domain Bacteria; phylum Spirochaetota; class Spirochaetia; order Treponematales; family Treponemataceae; genus Treponema_D. The sequence continues at coordinate 1,317 of CAVCWN010000274.1, forward strand.
AACCATTGCTACTGACGTTCCGCTTTTTTGAACCGCAACAGATTTTGTTCCCCATGAAATTCCTGCAATGGCAAAAACTAACATTGTCCATGCCAGACCATAAAAAATTGTCCGCAAAAGAAAACGCCTTCTGAATCTTTTAAAATTTTCCAGAGACCGGTAAAGATTATTGTGACTGGCAAGCACTTTTAAAATAGAACGGTAGCGACTGACCGTATAAAGCAGGGCCAGTGGCAAAAGAAGCAAAGCGTAAAATGCTTTCGGATAAGCGACTTCAAAATTCATAAAACCTCCTGCAGCATAAAGCGGCGAATGGTCCAGGCTATGATTGCACACAAAGCCGCAAACATAAGGCACTGATGTGCGTAAGAGGTATTGTTGTCCCTCACATGATAACTTTGAACAACATTTTCGTTTTTAGAAATAGCTTTTAAAACCTGAGTCAAAAGATTTATTGTTGGGATTTCATAAAAAATTCCGTTACCTTCAAGAGCAATTCTGGCCAAAGAAGTTGTATCATAATCCGAAGGAAGAAAACCAGAAGTAACTCTTCCTGTGTAAGGGTCTGTGTATTCAAGCGGCACAGAACCTCTTGTTCCTACACCCAGAACATAAAGAGAAATGCCCTTTTCTTTAGCAAGACGGGCAGCGGTATTTGGGTGAATGGCACCTGCATTATTTTCACCGTCCGTAATTAAAACAATTGCTTTTTTTGGTGCCTTGGAATAATCCAAGTGAAGGATGGCAGCACTCAGCCCCGTACCGATTGCTGTTCCGTCTCCCAGCAAACCTGGCACAAGAGAGTCCAGCTTTTCAAAAAAAGTTTTTCTGTCCATTGTTGGAGGAACTAAAACATCTGCATCTTTTGCCATTTCCACAATGCCTACGGAAAGACCTGTGTTGTCCTGCAGAATTGTGCGAATTACATTCTTGGACGCTTCAAGGCGTGTCTGGCCACCAATGTCCCGGGCTGCCATAGAAGGACTTATATCAATTACAAAAAAAACTTCAGAACCGCGAGACGTGTAAACTTTTTCCTGGTGGCGTGTAACTGGATTTGCCAGGGCAAGAACCAGCAGAATGTAGCCTGCACAAACAAAAGCGTGTACAAAAATAGAAGACACTCTTCTGGAAGGCTGCTTCCACTCAAAAGAAGAACCGTCCCAGTCCTTTAGCGTCATAGGAATTGAAATGTGGGCAAAAACTTTTGTTGACCGCAAAATGTAAACAAGAGGAATTAAAAGGAGAAGAAGAAAAACTCCCGGGTTTTCAAAATCAATCATCATCCTGCTCCTTTCTTACAATGGAAGAAATTACTTTTTTAAAGCGAGCAATTTTTTCCTCGCGGCTCTTTTTTTCTTCAGCCTTCTTTTTTCTGGCCAAAGCTTTTTTTACAACCTCTTCTTCTTCCGCTTCTGTCATGTGATTTACTTCAAGTCTAGTTACAGCACTTTCGCCAATTTCGCAAATGGATTTTTTTTCACCCACAAGGAAAGAAGCAGAATGTTCTTCCACCGGCAAAAGTTTTGATTCAATTGAATTTTGCGCATAGCGGATATAGTCCGTTCTTATAAAAATATTTGTCAGATATTCAAGAGAAGTAATTTGTCCGGCAGTAAGTTTGTCTCCGGAAATTTCTTTTATGTGTTCAAGAATTTTTTTGCTTGTTACGCTGGCAAAGTGACTGCGGAATCTGTATGCAAGATAATTTTTCATCGTTTCCTGCCATGCAGCGGCAAAGTCCGCATCTGCCATATTGCTTTTTAAAAGCTGCTTAAAGCGGCGTTTTGTAGCATGAGAATTGCGGCGGTACTTGCGACGTTCCCTTTTGTTAATGAACCAAGCCTTAATCTTTTTAAAACGAATCAGGAAAATCAAAATAAAAATAAATAAAAGAATGCTTACAAAAATGAATGCTGAAAGAATGTAAGTTGTTCCTGGCAAAAGAGCCGGCTTTTCTGGACTCTGAATATTTGAAACGTTAAGATATTCCGTTATTGATGCAATTTGAACAGGAGTTAAATCCAGAGAATAAACATTGTGGCGACCATCAAAAGCAGCTGTCGGATTGTTATAAACACAGACAGATGCTAAATCAAATTCAGGAAAATCAATTGTGCCCGGCTTCCAGGGAATAAAATCAATTATGAAGTTGTAGGAAAGACCGTTTCTGATTAAAAGGATTTGTGTGATGGTACACTTATCCGAAACAGAAGCAAAGGCTTCCTGCTGACTGTCAATTGTTAAAACATCATCCGTAATTTGTTCAGGCAGGGCCAGTGAAAAAAAATCTACTGGGCTTCGAAAAGAATATTCGATTCTAGCCGCATCCCCAACATAAACTTCACGTGGAATAAGAACCTGCTGGACTAAATTTTCAGACGCTTCCTGGGCAAAAAGAGAAAGGGCAAATGTAAAAAAAAGTAGCGGTAAAATAAAATGCTTTTTCACTTGCGTTCCCTCGCTGCAAAAAAGTGAGTTAATTCAATTGCCGGAGAACTTGCCGTGCTAAGCAAAAGGGGAATGCCTCCACGGCGTATCACTTCACGTTTCCATAAATCTTCACGCAGCAAATTCGATTCCCTCCACCTGCGCTGAAAAGTGCTTAAGGAAGTAGGAAAAAGTTTTTTATCACGGCTTTCCGGATCTTCAAAATAAACTGAACCGATTGAAGGCAGCTGGTCGTCCAAAGGATCGGTAATCCTTACGGCAACGACATCGTGCTTGTGGCAAAGATGGGCAAATGGTTTTATCCAACCGTCAACGCGAAAATCTGAAAATATCATAACCAGTGAGCGCTTTTTTAAAAGTTTTACTGCTCCCTGCAAGGCCCCTTCCAAAGCAGTGCCAGTTTTTGAAGCAGTTTGATTTTTTTCATATTGAGCTAAAAGCATCATTGCCTGCTGATAACCGACTTTTGGTGCAGAAGAAAAATTTATGCTGCCGTCAAAAATTACGGCCCCCACCGAACTTGCGTTATGCTGACATGCCATCGTCATAAGTGAAGCGCATTCAAATGCAGTTTCCAGGCGGCTTTCATTTCCACAGCCAGTGTCCATGGAAAGTGAGCGGTCAATCAGCAAAAGAACATCAAGGTCACGTTCTTCGTTAAAAACTTTTACGTAAGGTTTATTGTTCCTTGCAGTTACGTTCCAGTCGATTGAACGAATGTCGTCACCACGAATGTATTCACGAACACCATTGAAATCAATTCCATGACCGCGATAAAGAGATTTAAATGAACCTGAGCGCATTCCTTCCGCAAGAGTTCTGGAATTAATTTGAAGAAGGTAAGCGCGTTTTGCAAGACTGACTTTATCCATAGAAAAACCTTATAACCTTTAAGGAAC
>CAVCWN010000275.1:0-15588 GCA_963605975.1 Desulfovibrionaceae bacterium
TCCTGGATAATCTCGTTAACTTTTGTCTAACTGAAGAAAACGGACTTTTAAGTTATGATAATTCAATAGGAGTGCTTTATATTGATAATCCAGTTACAAATGTACAGGTGAGTTTCCATTATGAAGCAGAAGACTGGTTTTATCTTAGAAAAACGGATAAATCAGAATGGAACAATTCAACTCACAGTTTTGTTTATTCAAATCCACAGGAATTAAAATATTATGAAAATATTTTAGCAAATCTAGTCCCTTCTGTGTTAGACTATTATCATATTTTCACAAAGGATTCTATTATGAATAAAGAAGAACTTTCTGACGAATTTAAAAAACGAATAGACTTTTACAAAAATATAGGTCTTATTACAGATGAAGAAATTGAAAAACTTTTGAGCGATGAAGAACCTGAGCCAACTTATATAGTTGAATGGGGAAACGGTGAATATGTAGATTACGAATTAAAAAACGATGAAGAGGCTCTCGAATTTTGGAGAAACCACTTAGACGATGGTATGCCAATTCTTGATATGTGGAATTATTACACAGGAGAACATTTAACAAAACCAAAAAAATAATTTTTATAAAGCACTCCTCACTGTGGGGAGTGTTTTTTTACCACAGTTTAGCTCTGTTCTTCTTCACTTCCGACCGGATTTTCTTCAACTTAAGTTTACGCTCTTTGCTCGCTTTAGTTGGCTTTGTAGGTTTACGTTTTTTTGGCACAACCAATGCCTGCATGATTCTGTTTTCAATTCTGTCCAGGGCAAGTTTTCGGTTGGCTTCCTGATAGCGTTCGTCATCTACATTCAGATAAAGGCAGTCCTCGCTGTTAATGATTGCAGAAAGTTTTGTCCTTATCCGCTCCCGCTCTTCTTCTGTAATTCCGCCGAGTACAGAAAGTGGCAACTGCAGACAGACTTTTGTGTTCACTTTGTTGACGTTCTGGCCGCCTTTTCCACCGCTCCGTGCAAAAGTAATTTGAGAATTATTGATTATTGAGTCATGTAATTCAGTTTTGTTCATTTTTTTCTACCCCTTATATTGTAGCAATCAAACCGGCAATCAGACAGCAAGGTAAGCCTATCAACATACCGGCACAGGTCCCTTTGGTGTGGAACATATAATCATGATAAGCATCAACTAAGTCCTCTACACCCAGGAATAATACAACGTTTGGATTGGCAAAACCAGCCGCAGTCAAGAAGCAGAGCGTCATACCTGTCAACAATCAGGCGGATTGCTGCTGCCTCAATGATAAATGCTAACATATCACTTCCCCTAAATCAGCGTCACAATCAGTCATCATTCCAAACTTAACAAGCTCTAAAATTAAAAATGATGAAAATCAAGATTATGTTGCCAAAAGTGGTAATTTTTTAGACTTTTGACTGAGTTATTTTTTAATCAAGTATTGATATTTCATTTTTATTTTAAGGCAGCATCGATATAAAGGACGCCAGACATAACAATATCAGAATATTTTGACCCTGCATAAGAATCCAGAATTTCAATTTTTATAATTGTACCTTTATTGCGAACTATTTTTTCAGGAAGTTTTATCGACTGATAATTTCCTGTATCCTTTAGCGTAACTACAAAATTATTCTCGTTGTACGAAATTCTAATATTTTTTGCACGGGCATTTTCTTCGTACAAATACATTTTCTGCGGATTAACAAATCCATTTATTATCACAATTTCGTCAATATCGGCATATTTTTTCCCGGGAACGCAATACCTGTCGTCTGTTAAATATATGGCGGAATCTTTATCGATCTTTGATATAGCCCACGGATTACAGTTTATATTGAACCATGGTGTCGGCAAAAAAACATTTTCATTTCCTGATTTATCTTTTTCTGTTATATAAGAATCTGAATTTAAAACTTTAAAACCAACAAGTTTTGGAGCTGTTGAAAGACTTTTAGAAAAATTTTTAGAATATGTACAATCAACACAGGCATATTTTGAATTTGACAGCACGTTTCTTAAAGGTTCCTTCACAAGAGTAATAAAACCAGCATCTTCATTTTCATATGACAAAACAATGTATCGGCTGTCTTTTAAATTAAAAACATCATATTTTTCTTTATGCTCAAATTGACCATATTCAATACAATCTTCAAACGTTAAATTATCATTATTTATTACGATATAACCATATTCATCAGTATGAAAATATTTTTCTCCAAGAAAATTTTCTGCAAATGCATTACAGATAAAAATCATAAGTAGAATGTAAAAGACATTTTTTTTCATTTTATTACTCCATCTTCTGTTTGTATCTGAATAGGCTAGCAGGAAGCTATTCATTTTTCTATCCATTTCCACACATACACCGGATATTTTGTATAAAATTCGTTTATTTTTTCAAAATTTATCTGACTAAAATTTTTTATATAGAAATCCATGTATTTGTCATAATCGGATATGAAAAAGTTTTTGAAATTCTTTTTTTTTCTATAAGAAAGATTACTTCTTAGTATTTCTTTAGGATTAAAGTATTTATAAATACATTCCATAGACACAAAAGCGTTTTCCTCAAATTCAACTTGAAAGCTTATTATATATCGCTCCATTTCAATAAGAATTGGAGGAAAATTCTCTTTATTTAATTTTATTACTGCACATCCCATACCACAAATTTGTTCAGAGCAAGTAGTAACAGTGAAATTATATTTTCTACAGAAAAAATTGGCTATCTCTACTAATTCATTTATTTTCGGTAAATAATTCATTCTTTAACATCCTCCCAGCAATTTACTACCTATTATGCTCCCCAAATTTTTGCTTTTACATCTTATTTAGCTAACAGAAATAAAAGTATTTAATGTAAGATTAAAGACAGAAAATAAAATGGAAAAAAGCATCATCAAATTGAAATCTGAAAAAAAGATAAAAACAACAAATGATGCTACAAGATAAATAAAAGTCAAAATTAAAATTATGAACTTAAGTTTCTTTTGTATTATTATTTTTTTTAAAAATTCATTTTTCCAATTCAATATATACATCTGAAGAAATAATAATCCCCAAAATAAAAACGACAAAACTATAAAATATTCAAAAAAATCTTCGAATACAGAAAATGAAATAATCATATAAATAATATAAATTAAAATTGAACAAATAAACTTTAACTTTTTTTTCATTATTTATCTTCCTCATTGTTTCTAAAACTTTTTCCTTTTTTTAAGAAAGCGGTATATATTTCATAGAATGAAGTTAAAAACATGAAGGCAACTGGAAATTTAATTTTAAAAAGAATTAATACAAGTTGAACAACAAAAAGGACGATAAGAGAAACGGAATAAAATATTTCATATTCTTCTCCTGTCATTTTTATTTCATAGATTTTTGATTTAAGTTTTACAAGTGGATAAAGAACAATAGACACATAGCCTAAAATTTTACAAAAAACAGCAGAAAAAATATAAAAATCAAACAATTCTTTTCCAAACCATTTACCAAGAAAAAGAACAAGGCAAAACAAAATACCTTCTGTCACCAAAGAAACTTTTATATTATTCCTGTAAATTATTTCAAACTTCATATTGCACCTCAACATTTAAAATCTAAGACTTTTCTTCCACCACTCCGTGCAAAAGCAATTTGAGAATTTTTGATTATTGAATTGTGTAGTTCGGGTCTATTCATTTATAGCCTTTTTCTCCGCAAAATATATCTTTTCCAGCAAATCAATTCCAGACTTTGTTTTAAAAATCTTTTCTCTTGCGTTTTCAATTGCCTCTGTGGACATGGCACTTTCATCTGCATTAACAAGAAAATCCGCTTCAAGCAAAATCTGATAGTCCAGCCCCTCTACGTCTGTGTAGGTGTGATGATGGCTTACAAGAAAAATAATTCTCGTTTTCACTTTATCTGGCAGATCAAAATCTTTCAGAAAATTCTGCGTCAGAGAGCCGCCTTCTTTTTCTTGATATTTTCCGTTTGTATTTCCGTATTTTTCGCGACAAAGCGGACAGGCAATATCGTGAAGGATTGCAGCAATTTCAAGTGTTTTCTGATCACTGTCACCTAGTCCTTCCAGAATACCGATTGTTCTTGCAAAAGAGTGAACTTTTATAAAATGTGCAATATCGTGCAAGTTGCCGTCAGAATAAGCAATCATCTTCTGCATGATTTTTGATATAAATTTTCCATTCATTTTAATTTTCCTCCAGTTTCAAAAAACATCCATCTTCGTGCGAACTGATAACTCCCACCGCCTGAAAGCACTCTAAAATCAGCATTTCAAAAAGTTTTTTATCATCGTAAAGCGGAACGCCCCTATCCTTGTCGTGATAGCAAATGTACTTTTCATTTTTGGGATTTGCCCAGTGACAGCGATTTTTGCCGTCCTGCCATTTAATCGTCATTTTGCCCCGTAACCTTCAGTAATTTTCAATAACTTTCAATAATTCTTTTGATGTCTTCAAGATTTTGGGCAAAATAAATTCCCTTCTGCCTCTCTTTTGAAGAAAGGGCCTTTTCAATCATCAATTCCAAAAGTGCCTCAAGATGATTGTAGTAACCGTCCAGATTGTAAAGAATGCATGGAGCGTTCAGATGCTTCAAAGAAACCTTCGACATAACCTCCGCGATTTCTTCCAATGTACCAGTCCCGCCAGGAAAAGCTATAGTGGGCTCTCTATTATTCACACCTGTAGGCGTGATTATGAGCATGACAAGGAACACGCTTTTAAGCGTTACCAAATTAATTGTAATTTAAAAAATAAAGACGAACCAGAATTTAAGCAGATTTGTACGATGTACTTAACGAGAATGTATCATGCAAACTGGGAATGGTTCTCCAAAAAAATATTAAAAATAATTTGCGTTAGGCTATGGAGCAGCGAAGGGCCTTTGTTTCAACAAAGGCCCTGAGAAGACCGCAGGCACGCTATTTGCGTGCCGAGGACTTAGAGCGTTAGCGAACTGCGGAACAGCCGACCCGAAGCAAAGCCAAAGGCGAAGCGGAGGGTAACACCCAGCGCAGCTTCAAGGATAACGCCCAGCGCAAACTTCATCTGATTGCCTGCAATTAATGCAGCACTAAAGCAAAGACTTTAATTTTCAAAGGATTGTACGTTGACGAAATGAATTACATGCTGAAAAATAATTGCAAACTGGAACAGGAAATTATCAGTTGGCTGGAAAAGTGATGATATGGTAATTTATCTAAACATGGAGGATTTTGTAAATGAGAAATAATATAGAAATGGAAAAAGAGGAATCTGAAAAGTATGATTTTGTCTTTATTCCGGATAGTGAAAAAAAAGTAAACCGAAAGTTAGTAGAACTTAGTAAAAGAAATGTAGCGATTGTTGAAGCTATGATTAGAAACGATTCAGCATACAACAAATCAGCAGATATTAATAAGGGACCTTCTAAAAATTATTCGGGTTCGACTGGATATTGGATGACCGAATTAAAAAAATATCTTGCTAAAGAAAAAACACAAAATAAATATGAAGAAATTATTAAAAATGCTGTAATCGCAGTAGACCGTGATAATAGAACACACTTAAATTCTGATAAAGTAGGAAGAGAAGAAATATCAAAAAGAATTATAGCTTTTCAACCGGACGAACTAAAAGAATATCTAAAAGATCCTGTAAAAACTGACTTTAAGTTAATCAAAAAAATTTCTGAAAAAACGCAAGCAACAAAAGGAAGGGAAAATATTTCATTTGCCAGTAAATTCTGTCATTATGCAAGTTTTTATTTATTTGAGGGAAAGCCGGAACAGGACAACTATTCAATATATGATAATGTTCTTTTAAAAATTTTGCCTGACTACATAAAATATTATGATTTGAATGAAAAATTAGAAAAGAAGGATTATGAAAATTACTGGAAAATTATAGTTAAAATATGCGAATCTGCTGCAAAAAAAGCAAAACAAAATAAACCTATTTCAAGGAATGGGTTTGATCATCTTCTTTGGTACTACTATAAGGGCAAACTATAATTAGTTTTTAGTCCTAAAAAAATATCTCTGTGACAGTCCCCTCCGCTCCGGGACTGCTTCGCGGTGCTACAATCCCCACTGCAACAATGGAGTTTCTGCAGCTTACAACGAAATATTTGGAGGTTTAAGCGGATTATTCTTTCAGTTCGCTTATTTTATTTTTTGCCTGTTCGTCAGTGTATGCTTCTTCAGACGAATAATCGTCGGAAGATGTAGACCAAGATTTCGTTTTTTCATCTTCGTAAGTGCATAAATATCCAGAATTTGTGTAAAAATATTTCAAATATCCTGATTCGTAATAAAAGTAAAAATAACTAATTGAACCGTCATCTCTATAATATACTCTTAATTTTTCACAGTCTGCACTGTAATAATATCCTTCAGAAGAAAGACTTCCGTCAGAATGATAATAAATGAAAGATTTCGCTTTACTTGAAGAAAGGTCAAAATATTTAATGCTTGAAGTTAAAATGCCATTCGTATAGAGGTCTACAGATTTTTCATTTCCAGATTCATAATATGTGTAAACATAAGTTAAGACATCCCCAGTATAATAAGACATGCTTTCTTTTTTGCCTGTCTCATAGTAGTGATAAATAAGGACTCCTGTATCGGTCTTTTGCACAAACTTTTTCAATTGTCCGTTTTCATAATATTCATAAAGTTGTTCTATGCCACCTGACATTCCACATTTATGTACTTCATAATTTGTATAATCATACAACAAGCAAGAACCAACCCCATGATTATATATACAAAGTTTACGCAAATTATTATCCAAATAGTAATATTTGTAATAAGTGAAAAAATGTGGCTCTGTAGCGTAAACATCGGCATAAGATTTTACAACATAGTCTGTTCCATCAATTGTTTCTGTAGACTCCCCAATATAGACAATAGAACTAACTCCTGTTCCACTACCACTTCCGTCTTTTCCATCCTGTGCCATAAGCTGCCAGGAAGAACCATCCCAAATATAAGAATTTCCATCAATTACATTAAAATAAGCCCAATTTTCTTCCGGATTTTCAGGAGCACTTGATAACTCACCTTTCCAAATAATACTTTTTCCATCTTGAGCTATAACTTGCCAAGAACTTCCATCATAAACAAAAGACATTTTTTAACTGTATCATAATATGCCCAGCCAACTTGAGGATTGCCAGGGGCTGTATCGAAAGAACCTTTCCAAACGATATTAATGTTATTTGTTAATGTAAGTATCCCCATCGCCAGGTTCTGGCTTACACGAAAAACACAAAGTTGCCAGCATCAAAATCATAGAAAAAAAGCTGATAATTTTTTTCATTGCATCCCCCTAAAAAAAATGCTTTTATCATATGGAGTAAAAATAATAACAACTTCATAAATAAGGTATAACATACAAAATACTTTGTCACATTAGAAATTAACAAGTTTTATTTTATTGAGCGATATAAGAGGCAACACTGGACGCTTCTAAAAACCAGTTAAAATTTTCCGCCATTCAAAAAAACAGAATTGTCAAAAAGTGAAGTAGGTTCTGTCAGTTCATTCACAAGAACAAAAATCATTATAAACAAAAATGCTTTGTCTGTGAGAATTTTGTACAAAGTTTCTCTGCCACCTTTCTTATTTGTAAAATTGATTTTGTAAATAATAGTGTTTCCGTAATCGTCTTTTATGGATTCCAAAAAATTTAGTGCTTTTAGAATTTTGCTTTCCTCCATACCTGTTTGAGCAGAAAAAACTGGCACTGAAATATATTCAGAATTTTCAAGCGAAAAAAGTGCAACTAAGATTTTTTGATTTTCAGTTTGACTTAAAAAAGCTAGCAAAGCAGAAATTTTTTCTTCATTTTCAAAAAGTGATTTAAATCCTTTTTCAGGCTTTTCGCAAAGACAATAAAATCTTGCCCCGGACTTATGTTGTAAAAAAGAAAATCCATTGTCCAAAAAAAATGCAGAAGCTTTTTTATAATCAACTTTTTCATCTTTCCAATAAGACACATTTCCTTTTTGCCAGGAAATTTGAACGGCCCAAAGTAAATCAAATATTTTTGATAAAAGTTCTTTTGAATAATTTTTGCTATTAATGTCTGTTTCTTTTTGGAAATGATTTAAGACTTCCTGTTCAATAGAAGACAAGGAATCATTTCTGCCAAACAAATAATCTAAAGAAACTCCCAAGACATCTGCAATTTTAGGCAGCAAATCTCCATCAGGGTAAGCGCCATTTTCCCAATGAGAAACTGTTCTGTAACCAACATTTACCTTTTCTGCAATTTCTGCTTGAGTTAAATTTAATTCTTTTCTGCGTTTAGAAAATCTCTCTGAAAAAATGCTCACTTTTCAAAATCCTCTTTTCCTTAAAATTATGAAGCCTAAAATAAAGTTTTTAAGGCTTCTTTACTCTAAAAACATTAAAGCCTATTTTACGAACTTTTCTTAACATTAACATAAAATCTTTTTTTTTACAGTCTTAAAACTCCTTCCTATTCCATAGATTTTTCCCACATTAAGAGAAAAATTCTTTGCTTTTGAAAGATGTGTAGAATTTCACCCTGACAAAGTCGGTTACTTTTTGCCACTTGCCAAATAGAATTGAATCATAAGGAGACCACCGTGAATAGAAGTCAAAAATTAAAAAAACACAAACTGAAAAATTCAAGAAATACAGTAGTAGGTGAAAAGGATAAAGACCGTTCAATTTTTAAAAACTGTATCTTCATTTATTCTCAAATTTGGAAAATCAGTAAATCTAGAATGATTATCCCAATTTTTCTTGCGATATTGGGAAGTCTTTGCACCATAGCTATAATGCTTTTTCCCAAACTGATAATCGATTCCATCAGCAAAGAAAAAAGTTTTATTTTTATTATTTCAATTATTTTGATTAGAGTGGGCATAACTCTTGTCTACAATATCCTTTTTAGGATTTTTTCAGAAAAATATTTTCCGCTTGCAGAATCAAAAATCAATGAGCATTTTGTGACAAAGTTATACAAAAAAACTGCTTTTATCGATTTAAAAAATCTTGATAGCCCTGAATTTTATGATAAATATTCCAGGGCAATTGATAAGGCTCAGGAAGTGCCTGGCACTTTACTTGGACTTTACAATTCATTTTTAACTTTTATTTTTGATACAATCGCTCTTATCCTTACTTTAACATACATTGGGCCTTGGACAATTTTAATTGTAATCATCAGCTTTGCTTTTAATACTTGGATAAATTCCTGGATTAGCAAAAAGGATTATGAATTTGAAGTAAAGACAACTGGCGAAAAAAGAATTTTTGAATACATCAAACGCATTTTTTATATTCCCCAGTATAAAAATGATTTGCTCTTTTTTAATCTGGATCAGGCTGCACTAGAAAAATATGATCAGGCAAATGACAGTTTTATAAAAAAGATTTTTGGATACAAACCTTTAAGGGCTTTTGTTTCTTCTGCTTCGAATTTTGTTTTTAATTTGATAAATCTTGGAGCTGGTGGCATTTACCTGGGAATGACTGTTGCAGCAGGTCACGCTACAATCGGAACTTTAGTTTCTGGATTATACGCAATGGAAGAACTTGGAAATGTTTTTTCTTCAGCAGGTTCTATTATTCCACAGTTCAGGCAGGCTTCTTTTTTTATTGATGATTATAGGGATGTAATGGAGTCTTATTCTACTTTGTATACGGATTCAGGTTTTTATCTTCCTAAAACAAAAATTCAAAATATTAGCTTTAGAGATGTTTCTTTTGGATATCAGGATGGAAAAAATATTATAGAAAATCTGAATGTAGAAATTAAAGGTGGGACAAAAGTAGCTCTTGTCGGGCAAAATGGGGCCGGAAAATCAACATTCTTAAAACTGCTTTTAAAATTATACCAGCCGACTGGGGGAAAAATATTTTTGAACCAAATGGATTTATCAGAAATCAATACATCTTCTTTTTATAAATTATGTTCGCCTATGTTTCAGGAAACAAATTGTTACGCACTTTCGGTGACAGAAAATATAAAAATTGCAGATGCGGATTATGATGAACTAGCTGGGAAGAATGAAAATGTAGCAACAGCTGGACTTGATGAAAAATTATCCTTAGAAAGTCCAGAACTAGATGTCAAAAACAAAATATCTTCCGCCTTAGAAAAAAGTGGAATTGCAGAAAAGATTTCTTCTTTACCAGAAAAAGCTGAAACTCTCATGGTTTCAGAAGTGAATGAAGGAGGAATTGATTTTTCTGGTGGCGAAACTCAAAAAATCGGAATCGCAAGAATTATGTATCGGGATTCTGGTTTAATTGTCATGGACGAACCTTCAGCTGCTTTAGATCCTATTTCTGAACAAAAGCTTTACGACACGCTGGACTCTCTTTCCAAAGAAAAAACTTTAATCATCGTTTCGCACAGACTTTCGTCAGTAAAAAATATGGACAGAATTTTGTTCTTTGAAAAAGGCAAAATTGCAGAAGACGGTTCTCACGTAGAATTGATGAAAATGAATGGAAAATACGCACAAATGTTTAGATTGCAGGCAAAACGGTATGGGGAAGAAGAGACTTCCTCTACAGTCACAAAGGCCACACTTTCAAAGGAGGAAGATAATGAATAGAGAATCAACTAATCAAAAAAAAATAAGACAGGCAGAAAAAACAAATTCGCAAAATCAAAAAAGTCAACTTTATCTGTCTGCTTCAAAAAAAAGATCAAGTGCAAAAAATTGTATTTTGTTCTTAAAGGAAATTTGGAAAGTCAGTCCTATAAGCATAGTCACAATTTTTATTATGTCTTTGGCGGATACAGTAAGTTACGTTGTGGCCTGTATGTATTCAAAATATATGATAGAGGCTGTCCTTTCAAAAAATCCTCTTTTGGGAGTGGCTTTAGTGGCTGCAATTAGAGTTGCTGTCCATTTTGTCTGGAACATTTTGTCTACAGTTCTGGAAGATTTGGTCGGCTCAATTCAACAGGTAAAAATTAAAAAACATTTTGTGTCCCTGATTTACAAAAAAATGGCGGAAATTGATTTAGTTCAATTTGAAAACAAGGATTTTTATTCAAAATTGTCCAGGGCCATTGAGCAGGCGGAAGGAAGACCTTTGTGGCTTTTGGGAACAATCCGCAGTTTAGTTTCAACATTTTTTACAGTGCTGGGGCTGACTGCCAGCCTTTTTTTCTTGAGTCCTTTTGCAGTTCTTTTTTCTTTACTTGGAGCTTTTGTAACTTTTTTGATTTATTTTATCAACAGCAAATTGGAATACAAATATTATGTTGATAAGGCTGAATGTCACCGCATTTTTGATTACATCAAGAGAATTTTTTATATGCCACAATACAAAAATGACATTCACTATTTTAATTTAACATCAATTTTTTTGAAAAAATATCGCGATAATACAAAAAAACAATGTGAAGTAATCAAAAAACATTCACCAAAAATTATAGCCCTAAAATCTTTTACGACATTTTTATCTGTAGGCATAAACGCTGGTTTGGCTTCGTTTTTTGTGGTCTGGCAGATTTTAAATGGTGATTTGCGAGTTGGTGATTTTTCTGCGGCTCTTGCTGCAATCACATCTTTGGGAACTTGCCTTTTTAATTTTGGGATGACTTTCCCACAATTCAATGAACATTCCTATTCCATAAATGATTATCTGGATATTTTGAATTATCAGTCTCCTTTGTATTTTTCAGCTACACATTCTTCGGATGTGACTTCTTCAGGCGAAATTGAACTTGTGAAAAATAAGATGGAAAAAATTGATTTTAAAAATGTCTCTTTTGCCTACAATGAAAAATCCCAAATCATTAAAAATTTAAATCTGACTTTTAAAGGCGGTCAAAAAATTGCCCTAGTCGGAGAAAATGGAGCCGGAAAAACTACATTCTTAAAATTGCTTTTAAAACTTTATTCTGTTTCAAATGGGGAAATTTATTTTAACAAAATCCCTTACCAGCAAATCAATACAAAATCACTTTATGAGCTTTTTTCACCAATGTTTCAAAACACAAACTGCTACGCTTTTTCCATAAAAGAGAATATTACTTTTGTTAGGAAAAATGAGGTAAACAAGCCGAAAATAAAAATAAAAGAATGTCTTGAAAAGGCTCTTTTGTGGGATAAAGTTTCTTCTCTTGAAAATCAGGAAAATACTATGCTCATTTCAGAAATAAATCAAAATGCAATAGAATTTTCTGGTGGCGAAAAGCAAAAACTTGGAATTGCCAGAGTTATCTACAGAGGCACAGATATTATCGTTATGGATGAACCAACTGCAGCCTTAGATCCACTTTCCGAAGATGCTTTGTACAAATCAATAGAAGAAATGAGCAAAAACAAAACTGTGATAATTGTTTCCCACCGCCTGTCTTGTGTAAAAGGAATGGATCGCATTTTGTATTTTGAAAAAGGAAATGTGGTAGAAGATGGAAATCATAAGGAACTTATGAAAATGAATGGTAAGTATGCAAAAATGTATAAGTTACAAGCGGAGCGTTATGGAATATAAAAATTTTAAAAGACAAAGTAAATTGCACTTCGCGTAAAACTATAAACCACCAACAGTTTTTTCAAGAAAACCCCTGAAGAAGACTGAAGGCGTACTATTGCAGGCAAGAACTTAGAGCGCCAGCAAAGTGCGCCACCTGCAACAAACTCGAAGTGCAAAGTTTCAAACTAACAGCCAGCCTGCCGTCGGTCAGTCTACGCCCAAAAGCTAAGCCTTCACCACAGTCAAAAGCATTTTGTACTGCTTTACTGCCTTAAGCGCATGAGGAGCACCAGCCGGCATAATCAGCGACTCGCCTTCGTGAATCAAAAGCTTTTCGCCGTTAAGTTCAATTTCAGCCTCGCCTTCAAGACACACAACAAATGCATCGCCCGGAGCCGAGTGAGTGCTAACCCCCTGACCTGCATCAAAAGCAAAAAGTGTCATTGTAAGCGCGTCCCCATTTACCAAAGTCTTACTGACAATAGTGCCGCTTTCAACAGAAACCTGGTCTTTCAAAGTTACAACTTTACCCTGATCAAAATTTTTAATGAACATAAGATTGCCTCCTTTTTCATCATCCTTAATTTTATTTACAACCGAAAAATTTAACTTATACGGTTTATTTCCGCTAATCTGAAATCGCTGGCCACCCTTTACAAAAAGCGCCATACCCTTTTCCGCCAGTTGCCTCTTTACAAAACCACCCGCGTCATCCGTTTCCAAAAGCACTTGCCCTTCCAAAACCGTCAGTAGCAAATCGCCAGGAATAGTCTGCCACGTAATCCCTTCGCCCGCACCAAACGAATAAAGAGTCATGTTAAAAGACGCCGTGTCGCAAAGATTTTTGCTAATCACAAGGCCCTCTTTCGCAACAATAAAATCCGTCAGCCTGAAAATTTTACCCAAAGGAAGTTTCGAAAAATTCATATTTCTATGTTAGTACAGTCTAACCACCAAAACTGTTGCCAAAGCAACAAGCTACAAATCTTTTTACCGTAATTAAAAAAAATATTAAAGGGGAAAGTTTTTCCTTGCTCCATGGCGCCTGCCGGCAAGCCGGCACCGGGCTTTTCGTACTTCCGGCTTTCGCCTCCATTCCTCCGCTCTGCTCCGGAACTGCTTCGCAGGTACTCCAATCCCTGGCGCACTTTTACACTTGTCTTCCCAGGTAAAACCATGTATATTTAAATAAATTACACTGATATTTCACATGTTTTTCACACAAAACACACATTATTTTTGGAGGCTCATTATGGCAAACTTAACAATCACATTAGACGATCAGGACAAAAAAGACATTTCCTCATTTTGCGAACAAGTAGGCATGACCGTTTCCGGACTCTACAACGTCTTTACAAAACAAGTAATCCGCGAAGGCCGCATCCCATTCGAAATTTCAGTTGACCGCCCTAACCGCAAAACCGTCAAGGCAATGAAAGAAGGCGACCGCATTGCAAATGATCCTAATGTAAAGGGGTATTCTGTAGCAGAATTTGTAAAGGAGATGAAAAAATGGTAGAAGAAACACTTGAACAAAAGTATCAAATTAAATGGACTTCTCAATATAAGAAAGACATAAAACGTGCAAAAAAGCGAAATTACAAAATAGAAGCTCTTGAAGAAGTCGTAATAAAAATTGCTTGTGGCATCCCTCTTGAAGAAAAATACAAAGACCACGAACTGGAAGGCAACTGGACAGGTCACCGCGAATGTCACATAAAACCAGACTGGCTTTTAATCTACCAAATTAAAAACGACGTACTCGTCTTAGAACTTTCACGCACCGGCACACATTCGGATTTATTTTAACTTTAGGGCAAAGAGGCTCTTTTCTTCCATCTTTCCTAAAAATTATTCCAACATTCCAAAAATAAATTCTCCGTAAGCATCCCCCATAGGCAATTCCATGTCAATTTTTAACCTTCTTCTTTCACCGCCATCTTTTTCGTAACTTTCCCAGTAAAATCCAATTCCTCGTTTTTGCCACAAAGGTAAATCATTAAAATTAATACCATGCTGAAAAAGCAATTCATTTTTTTCAGCCACAGACAAACCCTCAATTACCGTTGAAGCATCTTTTTTGGACTGCCCTTCTTTTCGCAAAGTCCAGTAACACCAGGCATTCAAAGCATTCCTGCATGCGTCTTCATTCCGCCACCTAAAATAATCCACAACATCACTTTTATTTGGCAGCTGACTTATGCGGCAATCAAAAACACCAATGTCCCCATACAAAAGCGAAAACTTTGCCGAAGTCTCGCCCGCAAGAATGGAATTTAGTTTTCTAAGTTTTCGTCCAAAGTCCTGACTTTCAAAATTAAACAAAAGCGAAATTTCATCACTTTCCGTGTATCCGTATACAAAATTAAATCCTGAATTTTTCATTAAATGTTTGACAGTGCCCGTCATTAAATCTCGAAACTTTTCATCAAAAGGCGCCTCAAATTTTCCACCTTCCTTTGTTAGCGTATGAAAATGCCTGCCATCAATTCTTGCAACCATGTAAATTCCCGGCAAAACACACAAATCACTTGCCGTTTCAAAAACACGCATCCTGCTATCCAATTCTGTAAATTTCATTTTCGCTCCACTATCTTTATAAAAAGTCGGGGGAAGTCTCCCCCTCGCTCCAGACACAAGTCGCTACACAAGTGTCAAAGTAAACTTTGCCACTTGCTCCGCTTTGTTGCGTCTTCCGCTACCCCCTCTGCGGGGACACCCCGCAACGCCCCGTCAAATTTGAACAATTTCATCAAAGCCTTCCTCCATACATGGCGCTTCCAAAATTTTCGCTTTGGCATAAATGGCACAATCGGGAACTCTATCTTTTCCCTTGCGCTCCTTATTCCTTTCCAGACAAGTTTCTACATTGCATTTAAAATATATGCAGCGAATATAAACTTCCTGCTGCCAGCTTTTTACATTTTTTATAAAAACTGCCCTGTCAGCCCTAGAGACATTTGTATTATCCACAACAAAAGACATATTTGTTTCCTTGCAAAAATCCAGAAGTTTTTTACTGCGATTTTTTGTTTTTAACAAATCATTGCTGATTCTTAAGTGCGAATTAAAAAAATGATTTTTGTAATAAGTGGATTTCCCGCTACCAGGCAAGCCAACAAAAATAATCATTTCCATAAAAAATCCTCAAG
>CAVCWN010000276.1:0-4157 GCA_963605975.1 Desulfovibrionaceae bacterium
GTTTACGAAACAAACACTTCTTTTGAATAGCAGCACATCTTTCCTAAACCACCGCCTCCCATCATCATTTCAACAGCTTATCCAAAACAAAATCCTTTTGCCGCCAGTTTTTGTTTACTTTTACCTGCAAGTCAATGTCTACCCGGTAGGGGAAAATTTTTCGGCATGCCTTAATCGATTCCACACGGATTTCTTTTATCATGGCAGCCCCTTTTCCAATCACAATTCCCTTTTGACTTTCCTTTTCTACGCAGATGGCGGCCCTGACTTTTAAAAGGTTGGCCTTTTCCATAACCATGTCCTGGATGTCCACATAAATGGCGTGGGGCAGTTCCTGTTTCAGACGTTTAATTGCTTCTTCGCGGATAATTTCAGAAATGCGGAAATCCACTTCCTGGTCTGTGTAATATTCTTCCGGGTAAAGGTGGGGGCCTTCCGGTGACAAATCATAAATGGCCTTTAAAACATCATTTACGTTTTTGTCTTCCATGGCGCTCATTGAAATAAGGCGGCTGTCCGGAAAATCAGAAAAATTTTCCTTAACAAATTTTTTTGCCCCTTCAAAATCCGCATTCGGGCAATCACTTTTGTTTACTGCAATGACCAATTTGTTTTCAAAAGGCTTTGCCAAGTCCGCAATCAGTTTTTCTTCATCTCCGTGGTCCCGGCTGGCATCAATTATGTAAAGAATCACATCGCTTTCGGCAATCTGGTCCTGGGCAATTTTAGACAGCTTCAAATTCATTTTTTTGTCGCTTAAGTGCAGACCCGGAGTGTCAATAAAAACCAGCTGACCGTAAGAGGTGTTTACAATGCCGCGAATGGCATTCCTTGTAGTTTGCGGAATGGCAGAAACAATGCTGATTTTTTCCCCGCTGGCCGTATTCAAAAAAGTAGACTTACCGGCAGAAGGCCTTCCAATAATGCTGACCAGGGCCGTCTTTGGTCCCACAGGCACTTGTTCTTCTTGTAAAATTTCCTTTTCCATGCCGCGATTATAAAAAAAAATTCGCCTTTAGAAAACATAATTTTTTAGATTTGCCCAAACACAATTTTTTATTTTCTTTTTCTGGAGAAAACTGCTTTAAAAAGCCCCTTCCATGGCTAAGGCTTTCGCCCGGTGCTTTGCACTCAGCCTGCGGCTGACCATTCCAGGGGCCACTAGTCCTCATTTAAAATTCCAAAAGTCATGCAAAAAAGAAATGGTGGACTTTCACCTTTCTTCTACTTTAACATTTAACACATGCCTTTTTTACACTTTTACATTGCGCTTGAACATTCCAGAAAGTACCAGCGAAAGAATATTTTTCTTTTGTTTTTTATATTCCTTTCCCCTAAGATAAAGTTTTTCAGCCTTGATATTTTTCAATTCTGCTTTATCCACTGAGTAAGGGCTTTGTGAAAGAATGACCATATCAGCAATTTTTCCTTTTTCGAGTGAACCACGCTCATCTTCGTCGAAGGTTACATAGTAGCCGTTATAAGTACACATCCTGAGTGCTTGGTAAACCGATATTCTCTCGCTTTCAACAGGATGATTTACCGCATTGTGAATCCAAAGCATTGGGTTTGGGTCAGTACAAGGCGCATCGGAACCGGCACTTACTACAATACCACTTCTAACAAAGGTGCCAATCGGGTTTGTTTTATTGAAACGTTTTTCTCCCAAAATCTGAGTAAGGTATTCGTCAGGCTCCTGGGGCCAGTTTATAAATGAAGTTTGAACAGGCATTTGGATTTTGTACTTTCGGCAAATTTCCAAGCCTTTTTTAGTAGGCAGGCAGCAGTGAATGATTCCGTGCCTGTGGTTTTCCCGTGGATAGTCGTCCAGGGCAGCCTTTAGTGCATTGCAGGCCTGGTCAAAAGCCCGGTCGCCAATTGCGTGCATTTCAATTTGTAGGCCAGCCCTGTTTGCTTTTTTACAGAATTCAGTAACCTGTTCATCGCTATAGTACAAAACGCCCTTGTAGTCACCACTATTTTCGTAAGGTTCGTTTAAAGCAGCATCTTTTGAACCAAAGCAGCCGTCCAAGGCACACTCAAAACAACCGCCAATCCGCGGGAACTTTCGCTTTAAAGCCTTTTTTTCATCCATGGTTTGCATGAAAATTCTAAACTGAAAACCATTTTCGCAGCCACGGCCAACCCACTTTTCCAAATCAACATCCAAGTCCCCGGAAAAGCCAACTCCGCTAACAGAATGTACCATTCCAATACCTTTTGAAGCACAATAGTCAAAGGCCTTCTGCATATTCTTTATCAAAGAAAAAATGGGAATTGCATTGGTAATGTAATCACTTACGGCAAAGAAGGCTTCCTGGTTCATTTCACCGCTTTCAGGGTTATATCCGCGTAAATTTTTCACCTTATCTTCAACCAAACGCAGTAAAGGCGTATTAACAACACAGGCGTGGCCATCATACTTAATAAAGAAAACAGGCTTTACAGGACTTGCAATATCAAGTTCACGGCGAGTAACCAAGTGGCCGTCAGAAACAGAATATGGGGAAGCACCAAAGGCAATCGTAATTTTAGCCTTATCTTTTTTTACAAATTCTTTTAAGCGGTCCACAATTTGTGCATTGCTAGTCGCATCCATTACATTTAAACCTGAATTAAAAGTTGCAAAACTTGCAAAATGCATATGTGAATCCACAAAAGAAGGGACTAAAGCCTTAGACCCCAGTTCAATTTTCTCACATTCGGAATACTGCTTTGGAAGTTCGTTTCCAACATAAACAATCCGACCTTCATTTTCTACCAAATACTTACAAACCCTATCTTTGTCGTCGCAAGTTATAATCGTTCCTTCAAAAGTTTTCATTTCAACACCTCAAAAAAAAGCACCCTTTCAAGTGCTCCTAAATTATAATCCATAAAACTAAATTTGCAAATTAAGGGAGCTCTAAAAATTGCAATTTGCAGGGACAAGTTTGAAAAAATAATTTTTTCTTTTTTGGAGAAAGCGCCTTTAAAAAGCCCCTTCCATGGCTAAGGCTTTCGCCCGGTGCTTTGCACTCAGCCTGCGGCTGACCATTCCAGGGGCCACTAGTGCTTCTTTAAAATTCCAAAAGTCATGCAAAAAAGAAATGGTGGATTTTTTCCTTTTTCCTTACTCCATAAACCAGTTTTCCGTCATTAGATTGCTGACTTCCTTTATGGCAGAAAAATCTTCTGTATTCCTTGTTACTAAAATCAAATTGTTTGCAATGGCAGAAGAAGCAATCATTAGATCAAACTTGGGCGGAATTTTTCCTTTGGTCTTCAGGCGGCAAGAAATGTCTGAATAAATGTTAGCAGCAAAAGTGTCAAATGGTAAAATTTCAAAAAGCCTTTGAATTTGATTTGTTGCGTAATCAAAAAGCATATTCTTCTTTTTGCCATCATCAAGATATTTTATTCTGGTAAGCATTTCGGCCCAGACAACAGAAGAAATGCTGCAATATTCAAGGTTTTCCGCAATTTTTTCTAAAACAAGCTTGTTTGGAAGAGGCTTTGCCCCTTCAGAAATTATACTTGTGTCTAAAAGATATATTTTCATTGGTCAGAAATCCTTTATTCAAAATCTTCCGGGTGCCTGACGGGCTTTTCTTTGTTACTTTGCCTTTCAAAAATGGAATCTATTTCTTCGTTTTTAATTCCATTTAATTCTTTTGAATATTTTTCCCGCCATTTTTTTAGGCCTTGCAGGAAAATTTGCTTTTTGTCCAAAAGTTTTGAACTTTCCTGGTTGTTTATTACCGCAACCGTTTTTCCGTGCCGGGTAATTTGTACACTTTCACCTTTTTCTTCTACCAGGTGCAGCAAATGAGGTAAATTATTTTTTGCCTGTCCCACCGAAACAAAAATCATAGGCCCTCCTCGAAAAATCCAAGATAAATTTACTGTAAAATAGCCAAAAAGTCAAATTTTTAGCTATATTTTTTTTCTTGGTAGCATGCTTTACGAAAGAAACACTTCTTTTTTCCAGCAACATAGCCAGCGCGACATCCTTGTCGTGCTAGAATTGCAAACAATTCTAGCGGTTAGTTTAAAGAACGCGCCCTCCTTGGCGCAGCTGCTTTACAAGTCAAGCAGTTCTTTTACAAAAGCAACTTAGCCGGCCGTGAAAGGGCGAAGTTCCATATGTCAAAGACGTGTGGGATGAGCGATAGCGG
>CAVCWN010000277.1:0-3458 GCA_963605975.1 Desulfovibrionaceae bacterium
CCTTCCTTCCTTCCTTCCTTCCTTTATAATTTTTTCCATAAAAGTCCTCCTGATTTTCCCCAGAATCCAATTCAAAAAAAATTGGGCAAAATCAATTTACAAAAATCAAATCCCCAAATCAAATTAAATTGAAGGGAGCCACTAAAAATAAGAATCCAGCTTGTCCACAAGACTTTTAAATGTGTCCAAGGCAGACTGAATAACGCTGCTTTCTGCCATGTCCACACCGCCGGCCTTCAAGGCTTCAATAGGGTAGCGTGAACCACCGCTCTTTAAGAAAGTAAAGTAATCGTTTAATTCCTTTTGCCCTCCATTAGTCACACGCTTTGCCAAAGCCAGGGAGGCTGAAATTCCCGTAGCGTACTGGTAAACATAAAACTGATTGTAAAAATGAGGAATGCGCAAGCCCTCAAGATCACTGTCATCTTCCAGAACCATTTCCGGCCCAAAGTAAAATTCCAAAAGCTCACGGTAAGTTTTACGCAAAAAATCAGTCGTCAAAGGCTGGCCCCCTTCTACCGCCTGGTGGGCCTTCAGTTCAAATTCGGCAAACATAGTCTGGCGGTGCAAAGTGGCAAGAATTTCATCAACCCTTTTTGCAGTCAAAAACTTTTTCATTTTTTCGTCACTTGTATTTTTTACAAGATATTCAAAAATCAGCTCTTCGTTAAAAGTACTGGCCGTTTCTGCTTCAAAAATAGTGTACTCGTAGCACATAAAAGGATTATTTTTCACACTGTTCCACGAATGCATTGAATGTCCGCCTTCATGGGCCATGGTGTAAACAGAACCAATCGAATCCTCTTTATAATTTAAAAGGATATAAGGGTAACCCTTGTAGCAGCCGCTTGAAAAAGCCCCAGACCTCTTGCCCTGGTTTTCATAACGGTCAGCCCAGCCATGCAAAAGCCCGTCGCACAAAGTATCCGTATATTCCTTACCCAAAGGCGCCAGCGCTGACCGGCAAATTTCCACTCCTTCTTCGTAAGGAATATGAGTTTTTACCTCTTCCACCAAAGGAACATAAACATCATAGTGTCGCAGCTGGTCAACCTTTAAAGCCCTTTTCCGGATTGAATAATATCTGTGCAAAGTTTCAATATTTTTGTGAACACTATCAATCAAATTATAGTAAATGCTTTCTGGCACCTTGTCCCCGCTCAAAGCCCTGTCTAGCGAAGACTTGTAACCCCTGGCTCTTGCAAGAAAAACATCCTTGTTTACAGAACCAGCATACAAAGAAGCCAGAGTGTTAGCATGATTTTTAAAAGCGCCGTAAAATTTAGTGTAAGCCTCTTTCCTGACATTGCGGTCCTCATTTTCCATAAAAGAAGACCACGTGCCCTGAGACAAAACTTTTTCCTGACCGTCAACAGTCACGCTGCCAAAAGAAAGATCCACATCCGTCAGCAAAGAAAAAGTGTTACCGCTAGCCCCCAAAGCCTCTGCGCTCAAAGACAAAAGCCGCTCTTCCTTTTCGCTTAAAGTATGCTCCTTTAGGTAAAGTGATTTTTCCAAAAAGACCTTGTAGTCCTTAAAGTCATCCGCCTTCATCCATTCATTTATTTTGTCATCATCAATAGCCATCAGCTCAGCATCCCAAAAAGACTGTTCTGCAGCCGCCTGGGTGTAAGCCATCATAACGCGGTTTTCTTTTTCCTGGGCCAGACTGTCACCTTGGTCTTCGCTAGTCTTTAAACTTGCATAGTGGTAAACAGTTTCCAAAAGCATATTGAATTCTTCAAAAGCCTTCAGTGCTGCCAAAAGACTTTCCTTACTTTCGCCCAGCCGTCCCTTAAAAGCCACAACTTTTTTTGAAAGACCGTCCAATTTTTTCAAGTCACATTCCCAGTCTTCATCGCACTTGTAAAGGCCCGAAAGATCCCATTTATCGCCATCATTTACATCTTTTCTTAAAGGAATAAAATTTTCACTCATATTTTCATTATAGCGCAAAAAGTAAAAAATCACAGTGGGAAAATAATTTTTTTGTGGAGAATAATTTTTTTAATTTTTATTTGGGCGCATCTGCCTGGCGGCAGACCGGGCTATCCGCACTTCCGGCATTCGCCTCCATCCCAAAATGAAAGTCCCAGCTGGCGCTGAAACTTTCATTTTGGGACTGCTTCGCAGGTGCTACTATCCCTTGCGCACTCAGACAAAAGTCGCTTTTCTTAAAGCTACCACTTACCCAGAACGCAGTGCTTCTTTTTATGCTTGGCCCTGAAGTGAACAAAGCAGCCGCATTGCTGGCAAGTCACTTCTGCCACCAGATTGTGGCACTTTCGGCAAACAGCCAGCCGCCTTTCGTAAAGTTCCTTTCCGCAAAAATCCTTGCAAGGCTCGTTGTCTGCCATTTCTCTTATTAAATCCACACCCATGTCCATTGTAACCAGGTGCTGCTTGGTTTTGCAAACCGGGCATTCTTCTTTAGAACCGCCTTCATTTACAACTTCTTTTTTTTCTTCCTCTTCCATAAAACCTTCCAAAAAATCCTGTAAAAGCTGAACCGTTCTCTCCAGCCATGTCAAACAGACAGTGTGATGCTGGCCACAGAATGTGGCGGCAGGCAGACAGAAATTTCATTTTTGCATTTTATACTTACATCAAGGCTTTTTTCAATAACATTTTGACCATTTTCAAAAGTGTTCATGCTGTTCATTTCCTGGCCAGTAAGAATTTTTCCCTGGGCCTCCTTAATGTCAGATTCCAAAGAATCAAATTCAATATCAAGAAAATGTTCCCTTTCCAAATCCGCATTCGTCACAGTCACAGTGTAAAGGCCATCCTTAACAGAAGCACTAGCAGACAAAGCACTTATCATAGCGTCATCCTGTAAGCCCACCTCCGGACATGCAATGCTGGTTTTTAAAAGACTTGCATCCATATGCTTTTTGTACATGTGAAAAACATACCATGTAGGAGTTTTAACAAGGTCCTTGCCTTCCGTCAAAATAGGAGACTGTAAAACATTTACCGCCTGGGCCAAATTAGCCATTCTTACACGGTCAGCGTGGTTGTTGAAAATATTCAAAGTAATGCCTGCCACAAGAGCATCACGCACAGTATTCTGCTGGTACAAAAATCCTGGGTTTGTTTCTTCTTCCACCTCATGCCATGCCCCCCATTCGTCCACAATAAGGGCCACCCGCTTAGAAGGATCATAGCGGTCCATAATCTGGCTGTGTCGTGTCAAAAGTTCTTCCATATAAGAAGCCTTTTTCAACATCAAATACCATTCTTCCTTAGGAAATTCTGCCGCCCTGCTTTTATGGTTCCAGTCAGGCACAACACAGTAGTGGTGCAGTGAAAGCCCGTCCATAAAATAGCCCGCACTTTTCATAAGAACATCAGTCCAGTTATAATCATCACTTGAAGGCCCGCATGCAATTTTAAAAATCTTATCCTTGCCATACCATTCGTCCACAATAAGGGCCACCCGCTTAGAAGGATCATAG
>CAVCWN010000278.1:0-44186 GCA_963605975.1 Desulfovibrionaceae bacterium
GCATTATTGATTACAATACAACCCGT
This sequence comes from Desulfovibrionaceae bacterium, assembly GCA_963605975.1. Classification (GTDB taxonomy): domain Bacteria; phylum Spirochaetota; class Spirochaetia; order Treponematales; family Treponemataceae; genus Treponema_D. The sequence continues at coordinate 27 of CAVCWN010000278.1, forward strand.
TATCATAATCAAAATAAGACCAATGTTCAAAAAAAGGCGCATGTAATTTACCAGCGAAACGCTTCCACCAGCCGCCGTCCGCCAGTCCACCGCTTTAACAGGATAATTTTTTTCTTTAAAAATCCCATTCAAATAAGAAATAGCCTTTTTCGTATTTTTTTCGCCACATTCGCAAATTATAAAATTCCAGGCAGCTGATTCCATCTGGTTTTCAAAAGCAAGGTCTCTTGCCTGACCATCTTCGCCAGTTCCGGCTTCCCCAACATCACTTTCTTCAAAAAGTTCCCCATCGCCAGACACAGACTCATCGCCAACAAATTCTTTTTCAAAATCCTTTTGCGAATCCTGGCCCACTGCATCTTCCACGAACAAAGCAGAATCTTCGCTAAAAAGATCATCTATATCAAAATCATCTTCCAAAAGATTAGTTTCTTCTTCGTCCAGATTTTCTATTTCTTCATAAAATTCATCAATTCCCATCAACTCGCGGCAAGTCTGGGCATCAATCAGCATAATTCTGTCCAGCTGAGCATTAGAAACTTTATACTCATAAATCCCCGCAATTTCCAAAAGTCGAATGGAAAAATTCGTTCCGTTAGAACTAGCAATCCTAACCCTGTCGCCCGCATGCAAATCACAGGCAGCCTTTTTGTTCACAGCCTCCACTTGAGTTTTTGAAAGCATAATGGCATTTTGCCCCGGCTGAATGTAATCACCTTCCAGCAAAGTAATTGAAGGAAAAAGTTTAAAATAAGACTGGGCATCAATCCCAAAAAGAACCGTATCATAATTTTTATCGTTCACATTTATTGCACCAGCGCCCGTCACTTGAAAAGTCACATTCTCCAGCAAATCACAATCTTCCACAATCGCCTTCACATTTTTGTAAGATTCCAAAAGAGGAATTGTCGAAAAATTTCCGGTAACCGGTGTTTCATCCCCAAAAAGACTCAAAGGGTAATCTGCCTCAGGAACAATCACAAGGTCGCCCGTATAACTGTGAGCGTAAGCCTCTTCCAAACCGTAGTCTGTTCCATCAAAAATGGCATTAAAAATCAAGAGAAGCGAAATAGCAAAAGTAATAAAAAGGATAATTACAATCGAACTTTTCCTAGAAACAATATTTCTAAAAGCCAGCCTAAAAGCGTACATAGAAAGAATTTACTATAAATACCCCTTTTACTCAATAAAGCGAAAATTTTTGTAAAGTTTTGAAGCATCCCGTCTTTCCTTCAACCGCCCTTCCGTGGCTCGGCTATTCGTCTCGGTGCTTCGCACTTTGCCTACGGCAAACCACTCCACGGCGGGCTAGGCATTTTTTGAAAAGAAAAGTACTTTTCCTAAAGCAATTGTTTTCTATTTTATGTCATCAATAGAATAAGGCGTTGCCTGGTAAACGTAATAATTTAACCAGTTTGTGTAAAACAAGTGGGCCGTTGCCCGCCAATAACTTGTTGGCATGCGGTTTACGTTGTTGGTAGGAAAATAATTCTTTGGTAAAGGCACTTTCATTCCCTTGTCAGTGTCGCGGTAATATTCTTCTGCTAAAGTTAAAGTGTCATATTCCAAGTGGCCTGTCATAAAAATTTCGCGGTTGTCCCTGGATTTTACAATTGTAACCCCGGCTTCGGCACTTTCGGCAAGAATCACCAGGTCTTTGCATTTTTCTACATCCTCTTTGTGAAGGGTGGTGTGGCGGCTTTGCGGAATAGGGAAAGTATCATCAAAACCGCGCAGCAAAGGTTCGCCCTCAACTCTGCGCTCATTCATAAAAATACCGCTCATTTTCTGAGCTAAAGGATATTTTTTAATCCCATAATGATGGTAAAGGCCTGCAAAAGAACCCCAGCAAACATAAAGCGTAGAAAAAACATTTTTTCGGGCGTAATCCATAATTTTGCAAAGTTCATTCCAGTAATCAACACTTTCAAAAGGCAGCTGTTCAACCGGAGCCCCAGTAATTATCATTCCGTCGAATTTCTGGTTATAAATTTCGCTAGAAGGAATATAAAATTTGTCCAGGTACCTTTCATCTGTATTTTTACTCTGGTGACCTTCCATCCTGACCAAAGAAATTTCAATCTGCAGGGGAGTATTTGCCAAAAGCCGCAAAAGCTGTGTTTCCGTCACTTCCTTCGTAGGCATAAGATTTACAATAGCAATTTTAAGAGGCCGAATATCCTGTGTAGCAGCCCTTTTTTCCGTCATAACAAAGATATTTTCTTTTTCAAGAATACTCGCCGCCGGCAAATCAGAATTAATTTTTATAGGCATTGCAATCCTCCCGCACACATCAAACGTCCCGCCATTGTAACAAAAACACGCCTTATTTGCTATAAATACAGGCCTTTGATGTTCAAAGTAAAAGTTTCTCCCCAAGCAGCAGAAGATTTACTTGACTGGTTAAAATAAAATTACGATAATTATTTCGTAAGATTTTACGAAATAAACGAGGCGCTTATGTTAACTATAAAACCTGTTTCAGATTTAAGAAATTATAACGAAGTCCTAAAAGACGTAGCTGATGACTCTCCAGTTTTTCTTACAAAAAATGGCAGAGGATGTTATGCAGTAATTTCTATCACGGATTATGAAAAACTCACTGCAACAAAAGCACTTTTTTCCGAACTAAAAAAGGGAGAAGAATCAGCCCAAAAAAAAGGCTGGCTTGAAACTTCTGACGTCAGAAAAATGGCAGGCCTTTGATGTTCAAAGTAAAAGTTTCTCCCCAAGCAGCAGTAACTTGTAAATAATAATTCCCCATTTTTTTTGTTATAATGGGGGAAAATTTTGATAGACAAGGTTTGGTGTTAAACCATTAAAACCGTGCTTGTAGAATCAAAATAAAGACATTAAAATAAATTGATTTTTTTAGGAGAGAAAGTCGAGGTGTTTTATGAAAAAGATGGCAGCATTTTTTTTAGCATTGACTTCTTTTATGATTTTTATGGCTTGTGAAAAAAATGAAAACGCAAAAAAAACAACAGTAGCTGAAGAAAGCACACAAATTGCAAATCCCATTCAGGAATCAAGTGCTGAAGAAATTCTTCAAAAAATAGGTGTGGAATTTGGCCTTCCTGAAGGAGCAGAAGATATTTCTTACTCAATAATCAGCGGTCAAACAGCACAAATGGATTTTATCTGGAATGGGGCAAAATGCTGTGCAAGAATTGAACCTTCCCTTGCGCTTGAACTGCAAGACATTTCAGGCTTCTATTTTGACTGGAAAAATGAATCTGTTTGCAAAGTTTCTTATAATGAGGCCCAGGTAAAATGGACTACAGATGAAAACGGTGACACTTTGGGAATTTGCATTTGGTGGGATGCTGTTCCGGGCCTTATGTATTCTGTTTCCATGAAATCCAACGCAAACGAAGAAAATCTTTCTGCTCTGGCAAATGCCATTTACATTCAAATGCAAGGAGAAGCTTAAAAATTAATTTTTTTTGATTTTTGGAATTTAAAAAACTGCAGCGGCATTTTCACCAGCTGCAGTTTTTTTTTATGAATCATTCCTTTACAAATTTTCACTTCAATTTTTAATAGGGAAACTGAAGATTAAACCCAAGAATCCACAAGGGATAATCAAAACCAAAGAAGAGTCCAGCTTTTGCACCATCAAGATCTATTCGGTCTGAGCGATACAAAATGCGAATTACTGGAAAATTCTGAAACTCAGGGAAAAAAGACATCATAAGACCTACTGCAAAATCAAACTTAAAAAATCTTAAATCCCCGAAAAGTCCTATTGTTGATAGATAATCTTCATTCCGAAGAGACAAAAGGGTATTTGCCATTCTTGCACCCATACCTATGCCAAAATGTTTTGTCTTCATGTAATCGTAGGTAATTGAAAAATCCAAAGAAGGGGCTACACCGCTTCTAAAACTCAAACAAACATCTGTAGTTATAAGATTCCTTTGAAAATCTTCTTCACAATGAGTAGCTTCACACTCATCTCTTGCACTTACTTCTTCTGCAAAAAGACCTGTAAAAGAAATCAAAATAAGTGGAAACAAAACTAAAAACTTTTTCATATCACATCCCTCTAAAAATACCGTTTGGAAACTCTGGTAACAAAAATTACATATATGTGTTTTTTGTCACATTTTCCTTATGATGAAGGACTATTGTTTTTTCGTCAAGAGAAATTTTAAAATACCCCCTGGCGCTATTTTTTATCATTGGCTGCAGTCTAATTTTTCTTTTTTTTAGGCTTACCTTTTTAAATTTAACAGAATCCATTTTTTTCCGATAATCTTAAGGAAGTTTCTAAAAATTATAATTTTTGGGAATGCCCTTAAATAGATGTTCTGCCGCTAAAGATGTTTTATGGAGGCGCAAAATGAAAGTTGTTACTTTTGGTGAATTATTACTCAGACTTGAACCGGAAGGCTATTACAGATTTGTTCAAGTAGACAAAATGACTTCTACCTTTGGTGGTGCAGAAGCAAATGTCGCAATTTCTCTGGCAAATTTTGGACTTGATTCAACTTACGTAACAAAACTGCCTTCTCACGAAATTGGCCAAGCTGCTTTAAATTCGCTAAGGCGCTTTGGCGTTGACACATCACAAATTGTTCGCGGCGGAAAAAGACTTGGCATCTATTTTAACGAAAGAGGCGCATCTCAAAGACCATCAAAATGCATTTATGACAGAGCAGGTTCTGCCATTGCAGAATCCCTCCCTTCTGATTTTGACTGGCCAAAGATTTTTCAAGATGCATCTTGGTTTCACATTACGGGCGTTACTCCGGCCTTAGGTGGAAATCTTCCGGCAATTTGTGAAGAAGCATGTATTCAGGCAAAAAAAGCAGGCCTTACTGTCAGCTGTGATCTTAACTACAGAAGCAAATTGTGGACAAAAGAAGAAGCCCAAGAAACAATGAGCCGCATCTGTAAGCACGTGGATGTTTGCATTTCAAACGAAGAAGATGCGCGCGACGTTTTTGGAATTGAAGCCGATGATTCTGATATCATAAACGGAAAGTTAAACAAAGAAGGCTACAAAAAAGTGGCTCTTAAACTTTCCCAGAAATTTGGTTTTAAAAAAGTTGCCATCACTTTACGAAAATCAATCAACGCAAATCAAAATAAATGGTCTGCCCTTTTTTATGACGGAAAAGATTTTTTCTTCAGCCGCGAATATGACATGGTGATTGTAGACCGTCTTGGTGGAGGCGACAGTTTTTGCGCCGGTTTAATTTATGCCCAACTAAAACAAAAAGACTCTTCTTACACTGTGGAATTCGCTTCAGCCGCATCCTGCTTAAAACACACAATTGAAGGTGACTTTAACATGGTTTCTGTTGAAGAAGTTGAGCGCCTTTCTCACGGAGACACATCAGGCAGAATTCTTCGCTAAAGAATTATTCTTGCCCATCCACCCCTAAACCAAAAAGCGCATAATCGCCACGTGCAGGGTCCCCAGGAAAGGCAAGATTCAATTCTTGTGTCAAAGCAAGAGCACTTTTAAAATCCGCATTTATCTTTTTTCCAGGCGCAGAAGTTTTTAAAAGCTGTAACTTTACCGCTTCCTGCAAAACATGGGTGTCCAGCGGAATCAGCAAATCACTTTTTTTGTACCATGAAGACCACAGCCCTAAATCCACTGGCGAATTATCCCTAACCATCCAGCGAAGAAACATATTCAATTTTTTTGCCGCAGAATTTTTTTCATGTGCCAGCAATTTACATTTTTTGTCAAAGAAAGATGGAATTATTTTTGAAAGATAAATTTTTTCATTCAAAGAATTATTTTCTAAATGCCAAAAATATTTTTTTTCAAATGCCTTCCCCAAACTTCCCTCTTCCACAAGGATTTTTTTTATTCCATCAAAAAACAAAAGCATATCTTTAAAAGAATAAACCCTGTAAAAAGAAGCATCACTTTCCGGAAAAAGTTTTTTATATCCATCACACAAAATCCATTCCTCAGGATTTTCTTTTGCACTTTCCAAAATAATTTCAATGTGATTTAAAATTTGACTGCGCTTTCCAAAAGCAAGATTTGCAGAAATAAAAGCTACAATCTCTTGGTTGCGCGCTTCTGAAAAAAGATGCATGTACTTTGAAGGATCGTTTTTTAAAAAATCCTTGTTTTCATATTTATCTGCAAGTTCTTTTAATTTTTCTTTGACTTCTAAATTCATTTCCCTGAAATCTAAAAACAAAATTAAAAAAGGCTGGTGAAAAAATCATCAGCCCTTATTTTTAAAGATGATCTAAAACAAATCTGCAAAAACTGTAGCCTTTAAAATCAAATACCTGCTAGCATAAGATTTAAAATAATCTTCATCTGTAAGCTTGTAGCATTTTACATTCCTGTTTACAGTTTCCGCATTTTCAACACTTTTATTTTCTTTCAGAACTTTAGAATTATACTCGCGGATTCCAGACTTACTGTTTCCGCGTGGAAATATTTCTAAATTCATATCATCGTCGCTAATAAGTTCTTCATCATAATGTTCATCAAAAAGGCAGTTTATGAATGCAATGTTGTCCCAATTATTTTTTGTTTCAGGGCTGGCCTTTCCTTCTGTACGGCAAACAAAAACCTTGTTATGTTTTCGCTTTGTACATTTAAAAATCGAATTAAGAAAAACATATCCTGGCTTTTCAGCAAATGCTCCGGATTTTATAGCAGCTGCTTCAAATTCGCCACGATTATCTTCTATAAGATTGATTTGGCATTCTTCAAAAAGAGCAAATTCAACTTCGCCATAGATAAAATCTTTATCGCCTTCGATGTAGCAGTTTTTAAAATAACTTGAACCTTTAACAAAAAGCGTATTCTGGCGACCATAAATTCTTAATCCTTCAGCGTACAGTCGCCCCTTTTCATTATTCCACACAAAAGCTTCTGCGCAATCAGATAAAGTGTTTTTATCATTTGCGCTTTTATTATGCGTATTTCTAATAGAAAAATTTTTTAACGTAACTTCTGTTGCATTTGGTCCCACAACAAAAATCGCTCTGTTTTCAAGCCCCGCCTTGTATGCCTCACAGTTGTCAGCCAAAATTTCGCAGGAATCTGCCTTTGCTCCTGCAGGTCCTTCCATAATCAAAGGATTTGAAAGGTTATATTTTACTGTTTCCCTGTAAGTTCCCGCTTCAATCGTTACATGCACAGGTGTTGTTTTTGAAACAGCGCCCGTCATTACCATTTCACGAATCTTTTTAATAGCCGCAGAGATTGCCGCTGGTGAATTGTTCTTAACACTAATTTCTAGCATTATCTCCCCCAAAAGTTATCTACCCATTCCAAACATTTTATCACAAATTCCCAAAAATTCATCATAAATCGTTAAAAATGGATTATGTTTTTTATGTAAGGATCAAGAATTACAAAAATAACAGTAAAAATCATCGCAAAAAGATAATTTGCTGTCTTCACTTTCTTAAGTCCTATTAAATTGATAGCAACCATTACTATCAAACAGCCACCAGTTCCAGTCAATTCGTTAAGCATCATGTCTGTGCAAAAAGGCTTTACCAATGAACTCAACAGCGTAATTGCGCCTTCGTATACAAAAATCGCAATTGCTGAAAAAGCCGTTCCAATTCCCATTGCTGCAGCAAAAGAAATTGCTATAAATCCGTCCAGAATACTTTTTGTAATCAAGATGGAATAATCCTTTTCAATTCCAGCCTTGAGCGACCCAAGAATTGCCATTGCTCCAGTACAAAACAAGACACTCGCATTCAAAAAAGCCAAAGGAAAACTTTTCTTAGAAAGCTCCGTCTCTTGCGAAAGACTTTCCGCCCTTTGCTGCTTTTCTTCCAGCAACTGCTCTTCCTTAGATTTGTGGTAGACCAACCGCTCTATCGCTTTTCCAAGGTTAAGAACTTTTGCATCCAAATCTATTGCCGTTCCAACTATTCCACCCAGAATAATGGAAAGCGTAAAATAAACGACATTTTCATATTTAAAGGCCATCTGCATGCCCATCACAATTACAACAAATCCAGAACCCACTGTAATTGCGTCTTCCATTTTTTTGGACATTTTTTTGGTCAGCAGAACACCTAAAATTGAACCGACAACAATCGCGGCGCAGTTAATAAAAACACCTAACATTTTCTTTAAAGACGCCCTTAAACAAAAAGCCTCTGTCTTTGCAAAAGGCAGAAGCTTTTATAAAATTTATTTTGAAGCAAGATATTCATTAATACTTGCAGCCGCTTTTCTTCCTTCGCCCATTGCAAGGATTACAGTTGCAGCACCGAGCACAATGTCACCACCAGCCCAAACTTTTGTCATGCTGGTTTCCTGTTTTTCATCAACAATGATATGCCCCCTTGCATCTGTATGGATTTCAGGAGTTGTTGCAGGAATTAAAGGATTTGAATTGTTTCCAAGAGCAACAATTACCGCATCACATGCAATTTCATGCTCTGACCCTTCCACCGGAACAGGCTTACGGCGACCACTCGCATCAGGTTCCCCCAATTCGTAAGAAAGGGCCTTTATTCCCTTAACGCGACCAGTTTCTTCATCTCCAAGGATTTCAGTTGGATTTTGCAAGAAAAGGAATTCAACTCCTTCTTCCATTGCGTGTTCAACTTCTTCTGCACGAGCAGGCATTTCTGAACGGGTACGACGGTAAACAACATAAACTTTTTCTGCTCCCAAACGAAGAGCCATGCGGGCAGCATCCATTGCAACGTTTCCACCGCCACAAACAACAACTGTTTTAGCTTCATAATATGGAGTATCTGCAACGCCTTTTTCGTAAGCTTTCATCAAATTTGCGCGTGTCAGATATTCATTTGCAGAAAATACACCAATATAGTTTTCACCTTCAATGCCAAAGAATTTTGGAAGACCAGCGCCTGTTCCTACAAAGGCTGCGTCAAATCCCTTTTCATTAAAAAACTGCTGAATAGTAGATGTGCGACCAACAAGATAGTTGTATTCAAACTTAACGCCCATCTTTTCAAGATTATCAACTTCCTTTTGAACAATTGCTTTTGGCAGACGGAATTCAGGAATACCGTAAACCGTTACGCCACCAGCTTTATGGAAAGCTTCAAAAACAGTTACATCATGTCCTGCTTTTCTACAATCAGCTGCAACTGTAAGACCTGCCGGACCTGAACCTATAACAGCAACTTTTTTTCCTGTTGAAGGAGCAACTTCCGGTGTTGTCGTTAAATTATTTTCTCTTTCATAATCAGCAACAAATCTTTCCAAACGACCAATGCTAACGGATTTTTCTGCGCTTTTGTAAACTTTTCCAACCGTACACTGACCCTGGCACTGCTTTTCCTGAGGACAAACGCGTCCACAAATCGCAGGCAAAAGATTTGTTGTTTTGATGATGTCAGCAGCTTTTTTAAATTCGCCTTTTGCAACTTCAGCAACAAATTCTGGAATTCTTACGCTTACCGGGCAACCTTTTACACAAGGCTGATTTTTACACTGTAGACATCTGTTTGCTTCAACAACGGCCATCTCTTTCGTATAGCCCAAAGCAACTTCTGTCATTTGGCGAGCTCTTATTTTTGGCTCTCCACTTGGCATTACCATTTGAGGGATTGCCATTCTGTCTTTATTTGTCAAAGTTCCAGCTGAAAGTTTTTCCTGGAGCTTTTTATATTCTTCATTTGCTGTTTTTGCCAGCTCTTCCTGACTAATAAATTCTGCCATCTTTTTCTCCTAAGAATTACTTTTGCGCATTTTCAAGTTTCGCCGCTTCTTCTTCCATTTTGCACCTGTGGAAGGCTTCTGTTTCCTGCGGTTTAAATGATTTCATGCGCATCATCATGTTATCCCAGTCAACTTGATGAGCATCAAAATCAGGGCCATCTACACAAACAAATTTTGTTTCTCCACCAACATGAACGCGGCAACCACCACACATGCCAGTTCCGTCAATCATAATTGTGTTCAAAGAAACCGTTGTTTTGATATTATATTTTTTAGTTGTAAGTGCACAAAATTTCATCATGATTGGAGGTCCAATTGCAATAACTTCTGCAGGTGGAACGTCACTCTGGCACAATCTTTCAAGAGGAACTGTTGTTACACATTTTTCACCAGCAGAGCCGTCATCCGTACAAATAATTACTTCGTCACAAACAGCCTTCATTTCATCAACAAAAATCAAAAGATCCTTTGTGCGGGCGCCTTCAATAAGAATTACTTTATTTCCAGCCGCTTTCAGAGCCTGAACAATCGGATAAAGTGGAGCCGTACCAAAACCACCGCCAACACAAACTACAGGACGATCATATTTTTCAATAACACTTGGTGTTCCCAGCGGGCCCAAAACTCCGCCCAAATAATCACCTTCTTTTAATTTGGAAAGTTTGTATGTTGAAGCACCAACTGGCTGGAATGCAATTGCCACCCATCCTTCTTCTGCATTTGCATCTGCAATGGTAAGAGGAATGCGCTCTGTAAGATCCTGGTCAACCATTACAATCAAAAATTGTCCAGCCTTTCTATTCTTTGCAATATCAGGGGCTTCGAACTTGATGTAGAATACGTTTTCAGATAACTGACGTTTCTCAATAATTTTGTTCATTACAATTTGTCCTTTAATAAAATTATCAGCAAGGCCGATAAAAGAGTTTGGGCAAGATTATACTATTAATAGCCAATTTAATAAAGTCACTTATCTCGAATGCCCCTTATAAAGTTTGGGGAGTCTCTAAAAATTGCAATTTTTAGAGACAACTTTGAAAAAGCGATATTTTAAGTCTTTGCATTTCAAAAACTTAAAATTCGAGAGGTATCTCTAAAAAAAATTGAAAATGATTTTTTAGAGATACCCTTGATAAATCATTTTGTAAATACATTGATAAAATCTGTCACCCTAAAAAATGGCAAACAAAAAAGCCGCCAAATTCCCCTTTGCCTTTGATCAATTTTTATTTAAGGACATCTTTAAAACTGGAATTTTTAAAGACTCCCTTAAGCAAAAGCAAAAAGTTTTTTTTGACGGCCTTTGTAAAATTATCTTTCAGACACTTCCAAAACCCATTTTATGGATTTTTTACCCCTGCGTCCAAAATGTAAAATCCTAAAAACATTTATCTTAGAATCCAACGCAAATACCCACCTTTGCCTTCAATCCTTCAATGCTAAAGGATTCAGCAAATGTAGGTCCACTTGTTCCTACCAAAAGGTTCAACTGCAGAACCCTTACATTAAGAGCAAAACCTGCATAATTCGAGAAAACCTGATTGTAAAATTCATGAGTCAAACTAAAGTTGAGCATATTAAGCAAACTGTAGTGCACACCAAGTGAATATTCCAGCATAGAGTTTTCCGCAAAATTGTAGTCCTCTCCAAAAGGATTTCGTGTAGCAAAACCGATTTTTGGCAGCACTGTCAAATTTCCAACAAAAGGCACTTTTACACATGCTGTTACGCCCAGCCTAAGCGGACGGTTTACAGAGTATGTTTCATTACCAAATGTTAATTCCCCAAACTCGTATGTATAATCATAAGAAACGCTGCTGCCCGACTGAAGGGAATCCAAAACAGGGTTAAGCGTTGCATTTGCAGTGAATGTCTGTGTCGCTGAATAATTCAATCTGCCCGGGATGACAGGAATGTGGGTGTATCCGCCAAGTGTCAGGAAAGAAAGTAAAGGATATTCCACTTCGGCATCAATATCCAAACCAACCGTCTGCCAAATGTCAGTTGAAAGATTCTTTGTCAAATCTGAATAAGAAGCCCCAGACTTCAACTGCCAGTTTTTATCAAAAATATTTGAAATATCTGTCGCAGTGTAAACCGTGTATGTTGCACTTCCATTTGCTGTCATGCTTCCATCCGAATTTGTTGAAACAACAATTTTTGCATTTGGATTAGGCACATAAACAACTGGCATAAAGGCTGCCGGAGCCACCTTAATCTGGAATTTTCCAATTTTAAAGCTAATCGGAGCCGCAATTTCCACATAAAATTCAGTGCCTGCAGAAACCGGAACTTCTATACTGTCTTCAACATTATTTCCGTAAGCAAGAAAATCCCAGAAGTCTTTTCCTATACCAACTTTCATGTAACCATCAAGACTAAGACTTGCTCCCACTCCATATCCGCCAATATAAAAATTAGTATAAAGACTTGGTTCAAAGAGCGCATCTAAAACAAAACCTTCATCCCCCATGGAATCCGCAATTGCAGGAAGATCAATAACTAAATCTTCTACAAAAATGTCTTCTAACGGCATAAAGTTTTCGTTTCCTTGAGCAAGAACATCTATTCCAAATTCAAAAATGCGTTCAGCAAAAATCGCAGATGTTGTTAAACAGAGGGCAGCAACTAAACTCAATAATTTCTTCATATTACTCACCTCCTTCTGATGATGAACCACTACTTTGCCAAACAGTTATAGGAGTGTCTTTGTCCATCTTAACTGTCGCAATCACATTTGCCTTAAGCGAATCTGAAGAAGCACTTCCACTCCTTAAGAACTTAAACGTTGAAGGAGAAGATTCCGTTGCTCCTTCTGCAACCACAACCGTTACCTGAGGATTAAATGGCCATGTGGTCATTATTTGCTTAATTTCTTCACCTGTAAGATCAATTGTCTGTGTGCCACTTGCAAAAAGGGCTTCTTTGTTTAAGCCAGACGCTGAATCCGTCAGTTTCACCTTTCCTTCGAAACCTTCAAGAACATCATTCGTAATCGTATAAGTCAATCTAAAGTATTTGATGCTTTCTGCATAATCTGCAAACTCTGCCCATGTAGAAGCATCTTCGCGGCCAAGAAGGTCTGTTTCTGTTTCAGTACTTTCACTAGAAGAAGATGTTTCTGCCGAAGAATCACCGCTATTCATCAAATCCTTCAAATCCAAATCAAGTTCACCAGTAAGGCTTAACTTAAGAGGAATTTCGCAAACTAAATCCAAAGAAATATTTGTTCCTCCTTCAGATTTTGCACTTTCCACCTGGAAACTGTAAAGTTCAATATTTGAACCTCCAGAAATTCCCAATTTGTAATTCATTACAAGTTCACTAGGATAATCATTTAAGATTGTAGAAATGTCCTTGTAGAAACTTGACTTGCCTTCATCCAGATATGAAATCAAATCAGAAGCATTTTCCTGGGTAAGTTCTGTTACAGAAGAATCGCTTGGCCATGGAAGGGTATCCACAAACTTTACTTTTTCGGACGAGTCTGTACTAGAACCAAGCAGGAAGTCACTTTTAGCAAGGCCAGTACTATCTTTATAAGAAACAGACATGTTACCTTCAATCTTAACTTCATCACCAATCAAAGAGCCAAGGGTGCCGCTTGCATCTGGTCTTTGTGCATAGAAGAAAGTATTAATCTTTTCAAATTTGATTTTCTTTAAATCATCTTCATCAAATGGAAGACTTTCCAGCATGTCAGTAAGAGAAAAACTTGAAAGATCTGCCGTTCCGTTCATTTTTGAAGAATCACCCAAATTTACTTCTACAGAATCCCAGTCGCAAAGAAGTTCAACATCCGAAACCTTCAGATTATAGTCACTTCCCGCAGCAATATCATTAAGCATAACGATATTCTTGTAGTTTGTGCCATCAACCGTTCCTTCTGCTCCAAAAGTTACCGCAAAGTCGATTGTTCCATCTTTTACATCAATATCATTCCATGTATTGAATTTCTTTTCTGTAACAGTACTTGCACTGCCTGTTCCATCAATTGTTCCTGTAATAACATTACTTCCGGTCAATCCAAAAATATTAGAAGTTACTGTCAAAGGAATAGAATTTCCCTCTGGCAAAGAATTCACAATGTTGCACTTAATTCCAAAACCGTCACTTTCTTCTGTTTCGAAAGTACTATCTGTAATGTGCTTGTACTGCTCAAAATTAATTTTCTTAAGATACTGAGTTACAGTTGGATCTATAGTAGCCCCGGAACTTGAATCCAAAGAGAATGCTAAAGAAGAAAGATCCAGAATCACCTGTGAAAACTTTGTAATGGCCAGGTCCGTTTTTGTATCAATAACACTACCTTTTTCAAGATCAACAGTGGCACCATCGCAATTAACCTTCAAAGAACCGCCAATGCTTACCTGACTACCAGAAGTTTTAGAAATTGTCTGTCCGCCAAGGTCAGCCGTTTTTGAAATCAATTTGCCGGAAGCACCCGTGGCCGTAAAGTCATCTTCACTAAGACTAAGACCCGCTCCAGAAATTGTAAGTGACTCCAAATCAAGAGAAACCCCTGACCAGCCATCTGGAAGCGGAGCATCAATAGAAATAGAACCTTCCCCAACAACGGCCTTTATAAAAGTGTCAGGCAAAGAAGTCAAATCATAAGTCTGCTCATCAATTTCTACAACCGGAATGTCTATATCATCACTGTCATCATCTGGGTCACCTTCAAGATTAATGTTGATAATCTGCGAAATTGAAGTGTCCTCTGTAACTGCTGTACTAATTTTGTAAGTATGAGAAACAAGACTTGGACCACCAACGTAATTAATATCCGCAGTAAGACTAAGAGTTGGCGGAATGTAGCCCTTGTCCAAAGGAATGTAAACAGTACATCCATTAGTTGCATCAACACCACTTTCAGAATAACCGTCATATTTGTAAGTGTAAGACGAAGAACCATTTTTCACAGTAAGATCAACTGTTACAGAAAAATCCGAAGAAAGTGCATTCGAATCTGTTCTTTCTACAATAATCTTCATCTGGGAACCACTTGTGTACTTAACAGCTTCTGCATAAGGATTTCCAACAGTAACAGTCCATGGAATTGTACTGCCAATTGACAAACCTTCCATTACAGCAATCGTTTGTGGATCCATGTTAATTGTCGCCTTGTCCATAACATCTTTCATAGCGTCTTCCACAGATTTCGACATATCAAAAGACTTGGCAATTTCCGGAATAGAAATTGTCTGGTCAATGTCAGAAATTGCAGATGAAGACAAAAGAGAATCCATGTCCAGCGAAGACAAGTAAGTCGACGGATCAAAAGGTACTTGCATAAGCGGATAATGAGCCAGCAAAGTAAGAGTATCATCCGAAGCATCGCGCTGTAAATCATAAACCATAACGCTAGTTCCCAAAGACTCCTTTGCCTTAGACAAAAGTGCCTCAGAACTAACATATTCACTCACATCCAGAGAAGCTTTTCCCAAAGAAACATTAAATTCTGCATCTGTCTTAATAGAAACTTTTTTTGGCAACTGATAATTACAAGACAAAAGCAACCCTGCAAAAAGAGCCGTAAAAATAATCGGGCTTTTAAAAAATGAAAATTTCTTCATAGCCAAACCCTCCAAAAAAGATTGAACCAACACACAGTCGGTTTGTAAACCACTACTTCAATTATAACACATTTTCTTTAAATAACAAAAGTTTCCCATTAAGTTAAAAACTTAATTTTTTTTCACATTTTCTGGTATTTTTTAGATTTTTGAAGCATACCGCCTTTCGTCAAACCGCCCTTCCGCCACTTGCTGCGCGCGGTCCTCAACCTAAAGGTTTCGGACTGCCTTCGGCATGGCTCCACGGCGGGCTAGGCTTTCTGTGGAAAGAAAGGCGCCTTTCGTAAAGTTTCGTCATTAAAATCATGCCACTTTTACTTTCTTTAAAATAAAAAAGCCTTCCCCTTCAAGACAACCTTTCTTATATATAAGCACTATATATAGTAGAAAGTTACAGTCACAGGGGAAGGCTCATTAAGACAAAAAAATTATTTTTTATCTTTCAAAAGTGCCGCAAAGGGGTTGTAATACATTCCATCATCGCTACCAAAGTTTTGCTTTTCACGGGCAGGCCGCTGGCCCTTCGAAGCAGTCTTTGCCTCTACTTTTGCACCGGCTTTTTTAACCACTACAACCTTTTTCTTACCTTCAGATTTTGCAACCGTACCATCGCTGTTAATTCTGCTGGCAGCATCACTTTTAAGCGAAAGACTGATTCTTTTTCTGTCTTTATCAAGGTCAATGATGGTAAATTCCTTAACATCACCAACTTTTATAACATCCATTGGATCGCTAACAAAAGTATCGCTCAATTCAGAAATATGGATTAAACCTGTTTCGTGCAGGCCAATGTCTACGAATGCACCAAAATCAACTACGTTTTTAATTTTACCCGTAACTTTCATGCCCAGCTTAAGGTCTTCAAAATTCAAAACGCCTTTCTGCATAATAGGTGCAGGGTAATCCTGGCGAGGGTCACGGTTTGGCTTAGCCAGTTCATCAATAATATCATTGATTGTTGTTTCACCAACAGAATATTTTTCCGCAAGAGCCTTTTTTGTTTCCGCAGTAATTTTATCACCCTTTTTAACCAAAGGAAGAATTTCTGAAGCAACCGGATAGTTTTCAGGATGCACCCAAGTGTTATCCAAAGGATTATCAGATTCTGCAATCTTCAAAAATCCTGCACACTGTTCAAAAGCTTTTGGCCCCAGACCAGGCACCTTTTTCAAATCTTCACGATTTTTGATTTTACCGTTTTCATCACGATATTTAACAATCTTTTTTGCAAGACCAACATTAATTCCGGAAACATATTTTAAAAGCATGTAAGATGCTGTGTTTAAGTTTACACCAACTTTGTTTACAACAGAACCTACAACTTCATCCAGGGTATCGCTCAATTTTTTCTGGTTAACATCATGCTGGTAAAGTCCTACGCCAATTGCCTTAGGATCAATTTTTACAAGTTCGGCAAGCGGATCCTGCAAACGACGGCCCATAGAAATTGCACCACGAACCATTACATCCAAATCAGGGAATTCTTCTGTTCCTGCAGGAGATGCTGAATAAACAGAGGCACCGCTTTCATCAACAACAGTATACTGCACATCTGAATCTTTGTAATTTTCAGAAATTACTTTTGCAACAATGGCCTGCACTTCATGAGAACCAGTTCCATTTCCAACAGCAACAACCTGAATATCATATTTATCAATTGCATTATTGATTTGATTGTATGCATCATCCAGATTTTGTTCCTGGAAGATTTTAAAGAAGCCTAGATATTTTCCTGTTTCATCAAGAGCTGCACATTTTGTACCATTGCGGTAACCTGGGTCCACGCCAAGTACGCGACTTCCTTTGATTGGCTGTGTCATCAAAAGATTTTTTAAGTTTTCAGAAAACAGTTCAATTCCATGATCATCAGCTTCATCTGTTTCATCACTGCGAATTTCACGAAGAACTGCAGGGCTTAAAAGTCTTACAAGTCCATCTTCAATTGCATCTGAATAGTACTTGTTTGAAATTTTAACTTTATTCTGCAACTCTTTAACTGCTGCATCAACATCCACATCAAGTGTTACTTCAAGAGCGCCTTCCCTTTCGCCACGGTTAATTGCCAGTACGCGGTGAGGCTTTACTTGATTCAATGGTTCTGAATAATCCCAATACATTTTGTATGTAGAAGTTTTTTCTGTCTGTTCAGCATTTTGGCCTTCCGGAACAATACCTTTTGTTTTTAAAGTACCTGTTGCCATGTAAAGGTCATGCACTGCCTGACGATTGTTTGTATTTTGACTTACGCGTTCAGCAATAATGTCTTTTGCTCCATCAAGAGCGTCTTCTGCACTTTCAACATTAAGCGCTGCATCTTCGTTATCAGTTTTGATAAATTCAAGAGCCTTCTTTTCAACAGCGGCATCATCATTTGAATCAATAATAAAATCAGCAAGAGGTTCAAGGCCTTTTTCCTGAGCAAGCATACCGCGGGTCTTCTTTTTCTTTTTGAATGGAGCCCACAAGTCTTCAAGTTCAGTGAGTGTTTTTGCACCCATCACAGCTTCGTAAAGAGAATCATTCAATTTTCCCTGATTAAAAATTCCCTTCACTATTTCAAGACGGCGATCTTCCAGATTTTTGTAAGACTTAAATTTGTGGTCACAATCTGTAACCTGCACTTCATTAAGTCCACCGTGCTGCTCTTTACGATAACGAGAAATAAAGGCAATTGTACATCCTTCATTCACAAGGCTGATAACAGCGCTAACTTGCTTTAGCTGGATTTCAAGTTCATCCGCTATTTTTTTCATGATTTCGACTTCATTTACAGTCAAAGCGTCGATTTGTTCTTTTGTAAATTCCATAGGTTCGTTATTTTACGAAGTTTTTTGCTTCTCGTAAAGTTACAGTTTATTAAATTTTACAAAAATATTAATCTGTACCCATGAATAGACCAAATGTCCTTGTAACTGAACCAATCGCAGAAAGTGCAATGCAACGCCTTTCGCAAAGATACAACGTAATTTCTACCCTGAATGATTCAAATATCCAGTCGATTAATGCCATTTTAACCAGAAAGGCCCCTGTAACAAGAGAAATTATTTCTAAGGCGAAAAATTTGCATCTTATTGCAAACCATGGCAGTGGCACGGATCAAATTGATTTACAGGCAGCAAAAGAATTTAATGTAGAAGTTTTAAGTGCACCGGGTCAAAATGCGCTTTCTGTTGCTGAAATGACAATTGGATTTTTTCTTGCACTCAGTTACAAAGTTAAATATGCAGATGAAGGTTTACGAATTGGCCAGTTTCAATCTTTTGGAATAAAGGATTTACAGGGAAACGAAATTTCAAATAAAAAAATCGGTCTTATTGGAAGCGGAAATATTGCCCTCCAAGTGGCAAGAATTATGACTTCCGCTTTTAATGCTGACATCTACTGTTTTAATCCGCATAAATCAAAAGAAGAACTTTTATCTCTTGGTTTAAAAAAAATTGATTCTATTAATGAACTTTTAGCCCTGTGCAATTTTGTCAGCATTCATATTCCTTTAAACGAAGAAACAAAAAATCTTATCTCTGCAAAAAATTTTTCTTTTGCAAATTCAAATTTGATTTTAGTAAATACCGCTCGTGGTGGAATTGTAAACGAAACTGATTTATATGCCGCTCTCGTAAACAGAAAAATTAAAGGAGCCGCATGTGATGTTTTTACAAAAGAGCCTCCTTCAAAAGATTTACCTCTTTTGCATCTTTCAAATTTTTTAGCAACGCCTCACATTGCCGGTTCAACAAAAGAGGCTCTTGAAAGAGTTGGAAATAAAACAGTGGACAACATTATTTCTGTTTTAGGATGATTTTCCTGTAAGGTGAAAAACAATCCCTCAAAAACTAAAAGATTTTTCTGTAAACTTTAGAATTTCTTTGGACAGACCATTTTTCTTTTCTTTCTGCAGGGATTGAATCAATTGTGTCTGGAATAAAGCCCAGTTTTTCAAACCAGTCAGAAGCTTGCGTTGTCATAATAAAGACTGACTTTTTTCCAAGCGCTTTAGCTTTATCCAAAAGATTTTTTATCATCTTTGGACCTATCCCCATGTGAGCAAAATTTTCTTCAACC
Source organism: Desulfovibrionaceae bacterium (assembly GCA_963605975.1). GTDB lineage: Bacteria > Spirochaetota > Spirochaetia > Treponematales > Treponemataceae > Treponema_D. The sequence goes on from CAVCWN010000278.1 coordinate 19,317, forward strand.
GCAACTGCTTCAATTTCGCACTGGGGCGACGCGTAAAGATGTAATCCTGCACATGCGTGAATTCCTCCATCCAATTCGTAAACAATAAATTCATCCGCCAGTTCCGCCAGCTGGCTTTCACTTCGTGGCAAAAGTTTTCCGCAATCAACAAAGGGCTGCATCACCGTAAGCACTTGTGCAATATCGCTATGAGTCATGGCCCGAATCTTACCGTAGTTGTTTGTGTAAATCATCGTACCAGAACCTAAATCGCTGAAAATTTCGCAAGGCAAGGCTCCATCTAAAGTTCCATCCAAAATGTGAACACGAGTCACGCCTTTTGTGCAAGCTTCACTTGCCTTTTTTAAAACAGAAATAATTTCTAACGAAGTTTCATCCGTCAAATCATTATTTAAATTGATAAAATTTTCCACTTCCTCCAGATTCATCGCTGCAAGGTCACCATTTTCTGCAATGGCAAAACCGTCTGGAATTTTATATTTTTCCTTGCTGATTGAACCGCTTTGCATCAGGAAAAAAAGTTTGTCCGCACCAAGATGAATGGCAACTTGTTGCGAAAGAGAAACTGAAGAAATGTTGTAAGGTCTGCCCGCTGCATTCCAGCCAATGCAAGGAAATATTGGAATAAATCCGTCTTTTAAAACAGTTTGAATTGCTTCTGTGTTTAAATTTTCAATCTCTCCTGCGGTACCGTAATCAAATCCTTCAATAATACCTTTTGAGCGGCCACGCACCCAGTTTCCAATAACCGCCGTAATGTTATTTGCAGCAAGATTTGTCATAACCGTATTCGAAACATCAAAGGCTGCCATTTTTATAAGAGGCATTGCTTCTTCGGAAGTTACGCGCACTTGATTTTTGTAAATCCATTTTATTTTATTCGCAGTAAGAATTTGATCAATTCTGCTTCTGGCGCCAGGAATAATTATAACCTTCAGCCCCGCCTGATGCAAAAGAGCAATGTCCCTAATGTGACTTGTAAAAAGTGAAGATTCAATTATTTTGTCATCCAGATAAATTACAACCAGAGCATTTTTAAATTTCTGTAAATATCTTATTACACTTCGAATTGATGAAGCTTTCTTTTGCTGAAGACTTTTCATATTTTCAACATATCACTTTTTTTTTAAAAATAATAGAAGATAAAATAGCAAAGTGTTAAAGTAAAGCAATGCAAAATCAAATTGAAAAACAAAATGCAAAACCAAATTTCCACAAAGAATTTTTAAAAGTTCTTGAAGAAATAAAAACTACTTTTTCAAAAAAACCTTCTCTCCTTCTCCATGCCTGCTGCGCTCCCTGCTCTTCATATTGCATTGAACTGATGGCACAAGTTTTTGACATCACCATTTATTACTACAATCCAAACATTCACCCTCAAAGTGAATACGAGCGCCGACTTCAGGAACTGAAAAAATTTCTTACTGTTTTCCCGCCGACTCTTCAGGAGAAAGTAAAATTGATTTGTGCAGAATATAATACTGAAGATTTTTTTAAAGCAACAAATGTAAAAAATGAAATTGAACTTCAACATGAAGCTGAAAAAGGTGAACGCTGCCGCCGCTGTTACAAATTGCGCATGTCAAAAGCTTGGGACTATGCCTGCCAGAATGGATTTGATTTTTTTACAACAACCCTTTCCATTTCTCCCCACAAAGATTCACTCATGATAAATCAAATTGGGCTGGCTCTGCCACTTTCTACAAAAACAAAATACCTTCCTGCCGACTTTAAAAAAAATGCCGGATACTTAAGAAGTACCCAGCTTAGTAAAGAATTTGGTCTCTGGCGGCAGGACTATTGTGGTTGCGTTTTTTCTAAACAAAACAGACCTGCCAAAGAAGATTCTTTGCAATAAAATTATTCTACTGCAGCATCAACAACTTTCGATGTTGTAATTTCTTTGCCGTCAGCGGTAAAGTTTGTTCCATCAATCATAAAATGCTTTGCAGAAACTTTAAGCGTAATTTTTTCAAGCTTATCAATCTTTATACTTTCCGGTTTTTTAGCAGTAGGATCTGCGCCTACTGGAACAACAGCTGTACCTGGAGCAGCCCAAGGTGCTGTAAGGAGTTCAACCTTTTCTTTTCCATCTTCTGTGTAACTTGCAGCAAGAAGCATTCCGTGGCTTTCAACTCCGCGCATCTTTCTTGGAGCAAGATTTGACACAAGAATAATGTGCTGACCCAAAAGTTCTTCCGGTTTAAGATAAGGAACAAGTCCTGACTGAATAATTCTTGGCGTAGTTGAACCGTCGTCCAATGTTTCTATATAAAGCATTTCGCCTTCAGGGTTACGATCAACCTTTACAATTTTTGCAACACGGAAATCAATGTACTGATTAAAATATTCAACTTGATTTATCTTTGGAGCAGCAGCTTTTTCTTCAACTTTAGCTTCTGTCTTTTTTTCACCAGCTTTATTTTCTTTTACTTCGTGAGCAAGAAGATAATCCAAATCAATTTCACCAGCCACACAAGGAACGCCAACCTGCCAGTTTTCAAGAACCTGTGGATGAATTTCTCCAAAGATTCCGCACTGTTTTCCATCTACAATAATTCCTGCCTGGCGACCGGCAATAAAGCGAGGATCATTTGTTTCCTTAACTTCATATTTGAAATCAAGGTAATAAAGAAGAGTGCTTACTTCTGAAGCAGCGTCGTTAAAGTTTGCATTATTTGCTGCAGTCATAAAACCAAGACTCTGGATTGTTTTAGTCCCTGTATTTTCTGAAGGATCAATAAATGCTACTTTTCCAACTTCATAAATTTTATGAGGATAAACTGCATTTCCACTCTGAGCTTCAGCTTCAAAAAGAGAAGCAATAATTGAAGGGCGAATAAACTGATAGTTTTCGCTCATAGGATTTGCAATTTCAATAACATCTTTTCCATCAATATTCATCTTATCTATGTAAGTCGATTTTGAACCAAGGTAGTTAAAAATCATTTCCTGGTAGCCAAGACCAGACATAATATTTTTTACATTTCTAGAATATTGTGTGATTGGAAGAAGGCGGCCAACTGTAAAATCATTTGGTGACTGTGGCTTAAAATAATCAACATCCATTCCAATCATTACATCTTCAACAACGTCTACTTCGTGCAGGAAGTCGTTGCGGTAAGGTGCCGGCTGAACAGTAAAAATTGTTTCGCCATTTTCTTCACGGCATGTAACTTTATTGCCCATTTTGTTAAGCGCTTCAAGAACCTGGTCTTTTGTAAGGTCAGAACCAAGCTTTTTGTTGATGGCAGAAAGGCGAGCATCTGTTGTTGTCTGGAAATAATATGGAATTACAACATCTTTTCCAAAACCTGTTTCGTATTCGTGGTGAACTTTTACTGGTAAAATTTCATAACCTGCATCCGCAAAATCACAAGCTACAATGTTTGCAGCAAGCATAAGACTTTCCATGTCAGCGCCTGTCAATTCTACCATAAGGTTTGTGTCCCCTACTTCAATTTGACCAAGAGTTGCCGAATTGATAATAGGTGACAAACTCATAACTTCACCCTTATCATCCTGCAAAAGAGGATACTTTTCTGCATCTTTTAAAATCCAGCCATACTCTTTTCCCTTAGGATGAGTTTGGACAATTTCGCGGCAAGTTTGCTTTTCACTTCCCTGAAGAGGAACAAAACTTACTTCATCAGGATTTACTGCATTAAAATGAACTGGCCATTTAATATCAGCTTCGCGATAAACACCCATTGAAATAGTTTTGCGCTTTCTTCCAAAGTTCCAGCAAAGTTTTTCCTGTGTCTGCATAATATCAATTAACATAGGATCATCAATTGCCTTGCCAGAAATAACGAACGCTACCATAAAAGGACGAATGTTTTTTAAAGCAGGATCTACAAATGCTTCACGGTTTGCTGTATCTTTCAAATTTCCCTTAAAGGAAAGAAATTTTGAATAATCCGAATGAGGAGCGCCTTCATATTCGCGAAGACATCTTGTTACACCGCCAGTCGACCAAAGGTCAGGACGGTTTGTATCGTTCAATTCAATTTTAATAACTCTTTTATCTTCAGGATCTTCCGGATTTGGTTTTTCATCAAGTTCGGCTTTCGCGTGTGTTAATTTCTTTTCAAATAAATCGTCGTAGTTGTATTTTTTTCCAAGTAAATTAAAAAACAATTTTTCGTTAACTTCGATTTTTGGCATTTTTTCCACCTTGTTAATGCTAATATAGTAAAAAGTACAACCATATTAACGAATTGCCCCTATATTGTCTAGAAAAGCAAGTTTTCAGAAAAAGTAGTAAGAGGAAAAAAATTATTTTAACAAAGCACAAAGAAAATCAAAATTAATAAAATTTAAAGACAAGAAGCCCCAAAATCATAAAAAAATAAGAGACATTTTTGCTGTTAAATTTATCAGTTTTTTAAATCACACCCTGTCTCAGTCAAAAACTATTTTTTCTTTTGACGCCTTGAATGTTCCGCATGATACTTTTCAGTATGCAATTTAAAATTTCCAATAAAATCATGCTTAAAATTTTCCAAAGCTTCCTGAAACTGCTTGCCGGTAAAAATAACTTCATCGTGTGGCAAGAAAAGCATATAAGCGTCCACCGAAAGGCCTTTTACCAGTTTTTCCAGCGTTTCCAAAGTCGGAAATTGAAGCTGCCTTTCAAAATTCTGAATCGTATTTTTCGAAACATTAATTTTTTCAGCAAGTTCTTCTTGAGTTAAGCCCAATTTTTCTCTGTAGATTCTGACATTTTCAGAAAATATAGTCATTATCCTTGAAGGATTATCTTTCATAATTTTATTTTCATACGCTTTAGCCATATTTTAAACTTATAAAAAATGTGTAAATTTAAGAAAAAAGCACATTCCAACTGTGCTTTTCATTTTTCTAACCCATTTTAACTGTGTTATTTTCCAGAAAAAGACCATTTTGACTTTGCTTTTTTCTATACCCACTTTTTTTGTTTTATAAAGCGCAAGAACTTTTCAATACAACAAATTTCTTTATAAGCTCATTTAAACCAATTCTTCTGTTTTTCTTTTCAGACTTAATTTGCAAAGAAAAATTAAAATCAGTTAACAGGCATCTTAAAAAATATCATTTTTTTTGAATTGTCCTTTTTCTCCCATATTTGTTTACAAAAGTATTTATTGTTTTATAATGAATTTTCCAAATTGAATAAATGGAAAAAAATAAAAATCCCAGGAGTCAATAAATGAAAAATCCAAAAACAAAGAAAAAAATTTTTTCCTTTACAATTATTTTTTTACTTCTACTTGTAGCAGCATACCTCTTATTCGGCCAGGAACTCTTTTCCTCACAAAAATCTTTTTCCCTTACACAAACAAAAAAAGAATCTTACTCCACTTTTTATAAATGCCTTGAAAACAAATCTTTAGAAAAAGTTAAAATCAAGCAGGACAAAATTGAATATTGGCTCAAAAACTCAGACCAAAAATATCAGACAGAAAATCCTGACTCACCACTATTAAAAGAAGAACTTTTAAAAAACGACGTAACTGTTGAAAGCACAAAAGATTCTTCTCAAATCATAAGCTTAATTTCTGACATCATATTTTATGTTTTTCTTGCATTCATTTTAATTCTTGCATTCAGAAAAGTTTTTGCTCCAGCAGGTTTTAAAGTTCAGCATAAGACAGGTAAAAAATTTTCAGACATAGTTGGAATGGACTCTTTAAAATCCGACATGAAACAAATCATGAACATTATGCAAAACCCTTCCGCCTGGGCAAAAAAAGGAATACGCATGCCAAAAGGAATTTTGCTTGAAGGCGCACCTGGCAACGGAAAAACTCTATTCGCAAAAGCCCTGGCCGGTGAAGCAAGCGTAAATTTCATTCCTGCAAAAGCAACAGATTTTGAAAGCATGTTTATGGCAATCGGACCTATGAAAGTTAAATCTCTTTTTAGAAAAGCAAGACGCCACGCCCCATGCATCGTTTTTATTGATGAATTCGACGGCATCGGAACTCGCAGAAATTACGCCGGCTCTGCAATCGAAACAGAAAACACAAGAATCGTTACAGCTTTACTGAACGAGCTGGACGGTTTCCAGCCAACACAAGGCGTCCTTGTCATCGCGGCCACAAACAGCATTTCTGCTCTCGATGAAGCTCTTATTCGCCCGGGTCGTTTTGACGCAAGATTTACAGTCCCTTATCCTGACAAAAAAAATATTCGCGAACTGGTTCAAATGTATATGAAAGGGAAAAATTTTTCTGCGGACTGCGACATTGAAAAAATCACAAATATGTTTTCAGGATATTCATGCGCAAAAATTGAATCGGTTTTAAATCGCGCATCCCTTATCGCCGTTCAAAAAAATAAACCGTCCGCCGATTTGCAGGACATCACCGACGCCACAAAGGAGCAGCAAAGCGCAAAATAAAATTTAAACTTTATTTCTCAAGTTGTATCTTTGCAAAAATAACATTAAAATCTTTTTAATTTTCAACATTGAATTTTAGCAAAGAAAAATGAATCTTTTTTGGGCGTTCCCTGCCTTGCGGCAGGTCAGGCTTTTCGGGGTTCCGCTGTCGCTTCATTCCTCCGCTCAGGCTTTGCCTTCGCTACGGAACGCCTGCGGCGCCCCTACAATCCTTAACGCGTCTTAAACAAAAAGTTCATTTCGTAAAAATAAAATTCAAATCAGGAGTAACAATGAAAAATTTATATGAACCAGGCCAGATGATAGAAACAACAATCGTGGCCATTTCCAACGACACAATTTTTATTGATCTTGGACTCAAAAGTGAAGGTTTTATAGATAAAGCAGAACTTACAGATGAAAACGGAAATCTTAAAGTAAAGGAAGGCGACAAAATTAAAGCTTACTTTACCGGCAGCCAGCATGACGAACTTCACTTTACTACAAAACTTAGCGGTCCAAAAGCAGATAAAGAACTTCTTGAAAACGCCTGGAAAAATGGCATCCCTGTTGAAGGTCACGTTACAAAAGAAATTAAAGGTGGCTTTGAAGTTTTAATTGGAACTACCCGCGCTTTTTGTCCTTATTCACAAATGGGTTACCGCCAGAAAAAAGAATCCGGTGAATATGTAGGCCAGCATCTTACATTTAAAATTTCAGAATATAAAAATGAAGGAAAAAATATTGTTCTTTCAAACCGTGCCCTTCTTGAAGAACAAGCCCAGGCAGAACTCAATGCCCTTAGTGAAAACATAAAAGTTGGGGACACTGTAAAAGGAACAGTTATTTCTATAGAAAGTTATGGCGCCTTCATCAACTTAAACGGCTTTCAGGCCCTTCTTCCAATTTCTGAAGTTTCCAGAACAAGAATTTCTAATTTGAACGACGTACTTTCTGTTGGACAGGAAATCACTGCTAAAGTTATAAGCGCAGACTGGAAACGTGAAAGAGTTTCTCTTAGCACAAAAGCCCTGGAAGCAGACCCTTGGGATTCAATCACAGAAAAGTATTCTGTAGGTTCAAGCTTTGACGGAAAAGTTTCCAGAGTTGCAGACTTTGGTCTTTTTATCAACATGGAAAATGGAGTTGACGGACTTGTACATGTTTCAAAATTAGGCCTTGAAAAAAATACAAATCTTAAAAAGGTTTACAAGCCTGGTGATTCTATGGCAGTCACAATCGACTCTATCGATTCCGTAAACCATAAAATTTCACTCAGCCCTGTAATTTCTAATGAAGAAGAAAAAGAAGCAAACGATTATTTGTCAAAGCAAAGTGACGATGGCGAAACATACAATCCTTTTGCAGCTCTCTTAAAGAAATAATTTTTGCCCCTGCTTTTTAGGCATAAAAAAAGGTCTGCCCCTTAATTTAAAAATTACGGCAGGCCTTTTTTTAAATTCATTTTCCTTTTTTCCTAAACCAGGCACGTATAAAATTTCCGGATTCAGTTAAATCACTGCTGGTCCAATTTGACGTTTTTGTACAGCCGGATTTTAGCGCACTGGCAATTTCTTTTTTATTTGAAAGTGACCAGTTAAAATAAGAAATATTATTTTCATCCAGCAAATTAAGCCATTCAATAGTTTCTGCCTTGTTGAAAACTCCATCACCCGAAGCGTTACAAGTTCCAAACTCACTTACAAAAACCGGCAATCCTGCATCCACTGCATTTTGCACCTTTGTCCGCAGGGACTGGCGGTGGGTATTAGCATAAAAGTGTACGGCATACATTACATTGTTATATTTAAGCGGCCAATCCTGAACTTCATCAATTTTCTGGCACCACGAAGGAGTTCCTACAATCACAATTGCTTTTTTATTATTTTTGCGGATGGCAGGAATTACATAATTCGCATAAGAAACAATGTCTGACCAAGTAGTTTGCCCGTTCGGTTCATTACAAATTTCGTAAATGATATTTTTATGCTTTTTATATTTAGCAGAAACTTCTTCAAAAAAAGCCTTTGCTTCTTCCCTGTAAATTTCAGGATTTTTGTCATTCAAAACATGCCAATCAACAATAACATACATCCCTAATTCTGTAGCGTAATCAATTCCCTTATAAATATAATTTTTCAAAGAATTCTTTTTTCCGCCACTACAGTAACCATTATACTCGTAAGTATAAAGCGCCAACCTTACGCAATTTGTATTCCAGTCATCGCGCAAAGTCTGAAATGTTTCTTTTTTTATGTACTGAGGGTACCAGGCAACTCCATGTGTGCTCATGCCATAAAGCTGGTAAGGTTTATTTTTTTTATCCACCAAAGTTCCATTTACAACTGAAAGTCTGCCATGATTTTTTAAAGGAGTTTCACTTTTCGCAAACATAAAATTTCCTGTAAAAATAAAAATTAATAAAAAAACTGCCGCCCAGATTTTTTTCATTTTAACCTCTTCAATTTAAATTGATTTACCGTCAAGATATTTTTCTACCAGCTTGCCATTTTTGTAAAGCAATTTCAGTGAAAAGAAGGGATGATTTTCTTCCATTAATCTTAGAAAAATCAAATCACCTTCCCAATGCTCCAGCTGAATAAAATCGCTTTTTTTAATCCATTCCAGTTTGCCTTCGTCACATTCCTTCAGCTGGCCAGTCCAAGCATCTGCACTGTAAAGAAACATATATTCAGCAGGATCATCATCCGAAAGAAATGTTACTATTCCCCGTAATTTATAATCTGTCAAAGTAAGGCCAGATTCTTCTTTTACTTCCCGCAAAAGACAATCTTCCGGCGATTCACCAAATTCAAAATGACCTCCAAGCCCAATCCATTTATTGTGATTTATGTCATTTTCTTTAAAAATCCTATGCATTAAAAGATATGAATCTTTTGTTTGAAGATAGCAAAGTGTCGTCAATTGTGATTTCATGTATTTAAATTTCCAAATTTTCCCATTTGATTTCTGTAAAATATTCTACATGCAAAATCAATTTAAGAAAATTACTATTTGAATTATATTTACTTATTTTTTAAAAGATTTTAAACTACGGCTTTAGTATGAGTAACGTTACTAAAGCATGCCTTGTCCTGGCTAACGGACAGATTTTTGAAGGAAAAACTTTAGGTCGCACCGGTTGCATCATCGGAGAAACAGTTTTTACTACCGGCATGAACGGCTATCTGGAAACTCTTACTGACCCTTCCTACTACGGTCAGATTGTTACACAAACATTCCCCCTTATTGGCAACTATGGTGTTATCCCAAAAGATTTTGAAAGTGCAGCAAGCCATGTACGTGGCTACATTGTGCGCTCGTGGTGCCAAGAACCTTCCAACTTTCGCTGTCAGGGAAATCTTGATGACTTTTTAAAAGAACAAAACATCATAGGCCTTTACGATATTGACACACGCGCTTTAACAAAAGTGCTCCGTGAAGCTGGTGTTATGAACGGCATGATTATTTCCGGCGATTCAAAAGAAGCCCTGGAAGCATTTGCCGCTCTTGAAAATCCCGAAGCAAAATCTAAACTGCTCAAGAAAATAAAATCCTACAAAATTGTAAATGCGGTAAATTCTGTAACAGGAAGCGCCTCTGCTATTGAAGAAGCAGCTGATGTAGTTTTTTCAGAAAGTGCTGAATATCGTTTTGTACCAGTACGCGCAGACGGAACAAAAGAAAATAATCCTGACGCAGCAATGGCAAATGGAAAGGGCAAAAAAGTTGTTCTTTGGGATTTTGGCGCAAAGGCAAACATTCGCCGTGAATTGTTAAAGAGAGGTCTTGAAGTCATAACGCTTCCAAGCACTGCTAGTGCAAAAGAAATTCTTTCCTTAAATCCAGATGGCATTATGCTTAGCAATGGACCTGGCGATCCAAAAGAAAATGTAGAAATCATTGGTGAAATAAAAAAATTAATTAAGGCAGATAAAGCAATTTTTGGAATTTGTTTGGGTCATCAGCTTCTGGCACTTGCAAATGGAGCTGAAACTGTAAAATTAAAGTATGGTCATCGCGGTGCCAATCAGCCTGTCAAAGATCTTTCAAGCGGAAGAGTTTACATTACATCGCAAAACCACGGCTATGCTGTAAAAAACAAAAGTCTTCCTTCTGGAGCCCTGCTTTCTTTTGTAAACACAAATGACGGAACCTGCGAAGGAATCACTTACACAAAGTTCCCTGGCTTCAGCGTTCAATTTCACCCGGAAGCATGTTCTGGCCCTTTGGATACAAGTTTTTTGTTTGATGAATTTGTTGCTTTAATTAACAATCATAATCATTTCAAAAACTTTAAAACTTCATTTGAAAGGATTGATTCTATAAAATATTTTTCATCAACAATCAAAAAGACAAAATCAAGCATTCATAAAAATTAATTTTGAATTTGCTAAAGGAGTTTCGTATGCCTTTAAATAAAGACCTTCACAAAGTTATGGTTATTGGTTCCGGCCCTATTATTATTGGACAGGCCGCTGAATTTGATTACGCTGGTTCGCAGGCATGCAAGGCTTTAAAGGAACAAGGCCTGGAAGTTGTCCTGGTAAATTCAAATCCTGCTACACTCATGACAGATCATGCAATGGCAGATCATATCTATATTGAACCACTTATTCCTGAAACAATTGAACGCATCATAGAAAAAGAAAAACCTGATTCAATTCTTTCTTCTCTTGGAGGTCAAACTGGTTTAACCTTGTGCATGGAACTTGCAAAATCAGGTTTCTTAAAATCCCACAACGTAAAACTCCTTGGAGCAAAACCAGAAACAATCGACAAGGCAGAAGACCGCCAGATGTTTAAAGACACCATGGAATCAATTGGTGAACCTTGCATTCCTTCAAAAGTCGTAACTACTTACGAAGACGCTTTAGATTTTGTTCACAACACAATCGGTTATCCTGCCATAATCCGCCCAGCATTTACCCTTGGAGGAACAGGTGGTGGAATTGTTCATAATGATAAGGAAATGGACGAAATCGCCCACAACGGACTTCATCGCTCACCAATCCATCAAATCCTTGTAGAAAAATGTATTTCAGGCTGGAAAGAAATTGAATTTGAAGTTGTACGCGACAGTAAAGGAAATGTTTTAACTGTCTGTTCAATGGAAAACTTTGATCCAGTTGGAGTTCATACTGGAGATTCAATTGTAATTGCTCCGGCTGTAACTCTTTCTGACAAAGAATATCAAATGCTCCGGTCTGCAGCACTCAATATTATTTCTTCACTTGGAATGGAAGGAGGTTGCAACTGTCAGTTTGCCCTTAAACCTGATTCTTTTGAATATGCAGTCATTGAAGTAAATCCACGCGTTAGCCGTTCATCTGCTTTGGCTTCAAAAGCAACAGGTTACCCGATTGCGAAAGTTGCTACTTTGATTGCGATTGGCTACACCCTAGACGAAATTCCAAATTCCGTTACCAAAAAAACTGCCGCATGTTTTGAACCAGTTTTAGATTATGTTGTTGTAAAAATGCCAAAGTTCCCTTTTGATAAATTTGTTTATGCAGAAAGAACTTTGGGTACACAAATGAAGGCAACTGGCGAAGTTATGGCAATTGGTCACAACTTTGAAAGTGCGATTATGAAAGCAGCGCGGGGTTGCGAAATAGGTGTTAATTCACTCAACTTACCTGCATTTGAAAAAGAAAGTGATGAAGCAATTGTTAAACGGGTTGGTGAATGTACAGATCAAAGAATTTTTGCAATCTTCCAGGCTCTTAAACGTCACATTCTTTCTATTGAAGAAATTCATGATATTACAAAAATTGATATTTGGTTTTTAGCCCATTTGGAAAATCTGGTTACAATGGAAGAAAAACTTATTGCCGTTAAGAGTACAGATAATATGGGCACAGATAATGGGGGTACAGATAAGGTTACAGATAAGGTTACACTTGTGGGTACAAATCTGTCCCTTGATTTGTACAAGCAGGCAAAAAATTTCGGCTACCCGGATAAAGTAATTGAACAACTTTCAGGGGTACAGATTACAGCTTCATCTGGAATCCTTAAAGAGTCAAAAAAAGCAGCCCAGCTTCTTTCAAAAGGAAAAGTTGCCCACATTCCTGCCAGCTACAAAATGGTAGACACATGCGCTGGTGAATTTAACGCCGAAACACCTTATTTTTACAGCAGCTATGACGCCGAAAATGAAGCAAAAGAATTCCTTGAAGAATTTGAAAAGAAAGGAAAAAAATCTTCAAAGGGTACAATTATTGTTTTGGGTTCAGGTCCAATCCGCATTGGTCAGGGAATTGAATTTGATTACGCTTCAGTCCAGTGCGTGTGGGCTTTAAAAAAGTTGGGCTATGATGTTGTAACAATCAACAATAATCCGGAAACAGTTTCTACAGACTTTGACACATCAGACAGACTTTATTTTGAACCGCTTACTCCGGAAGATGTAATGAATGTTATAAACACGGAAGACCCTATTGGAGTAGTTGTTGCTTTTGGTGGACAAACTGCAATCAAGCTGACAAAATTTTTGGATCAGCAGGGCATACGCATTTTGGGAACAAGCGCAGATTCCATCGACCTTGCAGAAGACCGTGAGCGTTTTGAAGAACTGTGTGAAAAACTCCACATAAACCGTCCGCGCGGAAAAACAGTTTTTACTGAAGACCAGGCAATTGAAGCTGCCAACGACTTAGGCTATCCGGTTCTTTTAAGACCAAGTTATGTCCTTGGCGGTCAAAATATGATTATTGCTTTTAATGATTCCGATGTTCACGAATACATGAAAATCATTCTTTCGCAAGGGATTGAAAATCCAGTTTTAATTGACCAGTACATGATGGGCATAGAACTTGAAGTAGATGCAATTTGTGATGGCAAAGATATTTTGATTCCTGGAATTATGGAACACATTGAACGAACAGGAATTCATTCAGGCGATTCAATTGCAGTTTACCCTAGCTGGAATTTAAATGATATTCTTCGCGAAAAAATTATAAATCAATCTAAAGAACTTGCCCTAGCCTTAGGAACAAAAGGTTTAGTAAACATTCAATATCTTATTTACAACAATGACTTGTATATAATAGAAGTAAATCCTCGTTCCAGCCGCACTGTTCCTTACATTTCAAAAGTAACAAATGTCCCAATGGTCGAACTTGCCGTGCGTGCAATGCTGGGTGAAAAACTTTCTTCCTTTGGATATGGCAGAGGCCTTTACCGTTTACCGCCATATTTTGCGGTAAAAGTTCCAGTTTTCAGTTTTGAAAAATTGATGGATGTTGATACCCAGCTTGGTCCAGAAATGAAGTCTACTGGTGAAGTTTTAGGAATTGCTTCCACAATGGAAGAAGCGATTTTTAAAGGTCTTATTGGTGCGGGCTACAATATGAAGCGTTCAGGCGGTGTGCTTTTCTCTGTTAGAAAAACTGACCGCTACGAACTGCCGGATCTTGCACGTAAATTTTATGATATGGGATTTAAACTTTATGCCACTGAAGGAAACGCTCAAACGATTCGTGACTTTGGCATGGAAGTTGAAATCGTAAATAAAATTCATGAAAATCCTGACGACAATCTTCTTACCTTGCTGGATTCAGGAAAAATTGATTATGTGATTTCTACATCCGCAAAGGGACGTGACCCTCATGCCGATTCCGTAAAAATGAGACGTCATGCTGTTGAACGTGACATTCCTTGTTTAACCGCAATTGACACCGCAAACGCAATAGCAAATTGTCTTAAGTCAAAATATTCTGCGGAAAATGTTGATTTAATTGATATTAACTCTTTGCGGGAAACAAAAGAAAAAATTGAATTTACAAAAATGAATTCTACTGGAAATGATTTTATCGTTATTAATGCGATGAAACAAAAAATTTCTAATCCGGCGGGACTCGCTGTCAGGCTTTGCGACAGGATGAATGGCGGTATTGGAGCAGACTCTCTTGTTCTTATTGAAGAAAGTACAAAAGCTGATGCACAGATGCGCTTCTTTAATCTTGATGGTTCTGAAGGAAAGATGGCAGGAAACGCAATTCGCTGTGTTGGAAAATATCTTTATGATAACAACATAAATGGCATTTGCGAAAAGCACGGTAAAAAAACAGACAACACAGAAGTTATCACAATTGATACAGAAGCTGGTGTAAAAAAACTCACGCTCTATAAGCAGAATGGAAAAGTTACCTCTGTTACAGTTGATATGGGAGCTCCAACTTTTACACCAGAAAGTCTTCCTACAAATTTAAAAACTGTTTCTGTTCCTCAAAGTCCAATCAACCAGGGAAAAGAAAATTTATTACCAAAAGAAGCTATCCTTAACCAGACACTCAAAGTGGACAAGGAAAATTATAAAGTAACATGTCTTGCTGTTGGTAACCCGCATGCTGTAATTTTTTCTAAATTTGTTGATAAGGAAGAATTGTCTGTAATCGGTCCAAAGATTGAACACAACAAAGCCTTTCCTCAAAGGACAAACACTGAATTTGTCAGGGTCGTTGGTCCAAACGAATTAAAAATGCGCACTTGGGAACGCGGAAACGGTGAAACTCTTGCGTGTGGAACAGGAGCTTGTGCTGCAGCAGTTGCCGCCGTCTTGAATGGATATTGTCCTGTAAACCAAAACATTACAGTTAAAGTTCGTGGTGGAAATTTGATTGTAAAATATACAGGACAAACAATTTATTTGACTGGAAACACGAGCGTTTGTTTTGAAGGTCAAGTTGAAATTTAAATTTGCAAATTCGATTTTGTAAAATCAATTTTGTAAAATTTAGTAAAAGCGCTTTTTAAAAACTGTCAGGCAAAAAAATTGTCTGGCAGTTTTTTTAGGATTTTCCTAATTAAAAAGTTTGTCCTTTTCATTTTTAACTTTTCAAAAGAACAGTCCTAAACATAAGAATGTTCAATATTGATGTCCAAATGAAATTTAGGATTTTCTTTTTTAAAAAGATTTTTCAAATCACTCCTGATTTTTTCTAAGTCATATTCTTTTTTTTCAAAAGGAATCACTAAATCAAAAACAAATGTCAATTTTTCATTTTTGTGTCTGAGAATTTTAAAATCATGAAAGTCAAAATTTTTGTTGTAAGCAGAAATTATTTTAGAAGTAATTTCTTTGTAATCCAAATATTGTTTGTCATCCACAGAAACTGGGTCTGCATGCAAAGTAATATTCACATTCAATTTTTTTAAAACTTCCTTTTCCGCATGATCCAAAGACTGATGTATTTTTTTTATATCTAAAGAATCAGGCACCTCTGCATGAGCAGAAGCTAAAATTAAACGCGGCCCGTAATCGTGAACAATTAAATCGTGAAGGCCTAAAATTATTTTTTCCTTCAATATGATTTGGTAAATTTCTTCCACAAGTTTTTTCGAAGGTGCTTTTCCCAAAATAGAATCTATAACTTCTTTTACAAGATCAAGTCCGGATTTTACAATCATCAGACAGACAAAAATTCCAAAAATGCCGTCTGCCCTTTTAAAATTCGTAAAGGTGGAAATTAAAAGAGCTGCAACTGTAGCAGAAGTCGAAATCACATCTGACAGGCTGTCTTTTTTCACAGCTTTTAAATTAATATTTCCAGTTTTTTTGTAAGCAACATGGTTAACCAAAGCCATAAGTGCTTTTACAAAAATTGCCAAAATCAAAATAAACAAAGTTACAAATGAAAATTTTATTTCGCCTGGATTGATAATTTTTCCTATTGAAGATTTTGCCAGTTCAAAAGCCATCAAAAAAATCAAAAAAGAAATTATAAGGGCCGAAACATATTCATAACGTCCGTGGCCAAATGGGTGTTCCTTGTCCACTGGTTTTTGAGCCAGTTTTATTCCGACTATTGAAACAATATTTGTTGCTGCATCAGACAAATTATTTAATCCGTCACAAAATACAGAAACCGAAGCAGAGAATATTCCTAAAAAAATTTTTACCGCTGATAAAATCAAATTTAAGGCAAGACCTGACAGTCCGCTAAAATAAGAAATTTTATCTCTTTCTAAATTTTTCATAATCTAAACTTATCACGCTTTTTAGTATTAGCAAAAGTTAATTTTAATATTTTTTATACCCTCTTGCTCTTTTATTTTTTACGTGATAGATTCCTTTCATTCGCTCGGAGGGCAAGTTGTTCTTTGGAAATAACAGCCGGATAAGGCGCAGATTGAAATGTCTGTTCCTTATCCGGCTTTTTTTTGGACTTGAGCGAAAAGTTAAGCCCTTAAGAAAGATAAACAAAGGAGGATTTTTATGGATTTTTTGACTGGAAAAATCAAACCTATTTATTTTAAGTATCTGGCAGCAGCATTCGGAAGTGCACTGATTACATCTATTTATTCTCTTGTAGACATGGCGATGGTGGGCCAGTACCAGGGACCGGAGGGGACTGCGGCTTTGGCAGTAGTAGCGCCTGTCTGGAATATTATTTACAGTCTTGGACTTTTAATGGGAATTGGTGGCAGCGTAATTTTTAGTGCAAAACGTGGCAGCAGTGAAAATTTATCTGAAGAAAATTTAGCTGAAAGTTCGGTAAAGAATTTAGAAAAGAAAAAATCTTTTTTGAAAGAAGCAGCCCTTTCTGGCAAAAAAAATGCACCGGAAAATCAATATTTTACAATGGCACTTTATGGTTCCATTATTTTATCTCTTTTGGCATGGCTTTGCATTTTTCTTTTTGAAAATCCGATTTTAAATTTTTTTGGTGCAGACGAAACTTTGCTCCCTCTTGCAAAAGATTACATGCAGCCAATAAAAATTGTTTTTCCACTTTTTCTTTTTAACCAAATGCTGGCAGCCTTTTTACGAAATGATAAAAATCCATCTCTTGCAACAGCCGCTGTTCTGGCAGGTGGAATTTTTAATATCTTTGGAGATTACTTTTTTGTTTTCACATGCGACATGGGACTTTATGGAGCCGGTCTTGCGACAGCTATAGGTTCTGCCATTTCTTTTCTTGTTATGGTCAGCCATTTTTGGTCAAAGAAAAATACGCTTCGCCTTGTAAAAATTGAAAATCCACTAAAGAAAATGGGTAAAATTTGCCTTACAGGATTTTCTACATTCTTTATTGATGTGGCAATGGGCATTTTAACAGTCTTTTTTAACCGTCAGATTATGCGCTACTTTAATTCGGATGCACTTGCAGTTTACGGACCAATTATAAATGTTTCTACATTTGTACAATGTTGCGCTTACAGTGTAGGTCAGGCAGCCCAGCCAATTATTTCTACAAACTACGGTGCTCACAAAGGAAGTCGCATCAAAGAAACATTACGCCTTGCCATTTGGACAAGCGTATTTTTCGCCATTTTCTGGACAGCCCTAAGCCTTACCTGCCCAAATCTTTACATTAAAATCTTTATGAAAGCAACGCCCCAAATTTTTCAAATAGCACCTGCCATCATCCGAACATATTCTCTTTCATTTTTGCTTTTACCTTTTAATATTTTTTCCACATATTATTTCCAAGCCCTCATGAAAGCAAAAGCAGCCTTTATCGTTTCCCTTTCGCGAGGTCTTGTTGTCAGTGGACTTTTAATTTTCCTTCTTCCATTAATTTTTGCCCCACAATCAATCTGGTTCGCTATGCCTGTTACCGAATTGATTGTAGCTATTTACGCTGCTGTCATGATAAAAAAATATACCAAGAATTTGATGTAATTTTTTGGAAGGAAAAGCAGGCAGGGCTCTCAAACAAGATACATGAATTGTGCAACTTGTTTGAGAGCCAACCTGCTTCAAATTATAGCTGCATATTTTTTTCAATCTAAGTAAAAATGACATATTAGAAAAAAATTAAAAGTCTCATGTAAAATAATTGTGTAAAAATGCAAAAATTTAAAAAAGCGGAAGCCCCCACAGGAACTTCCGCCAGCATTTACTTCACTTACGATTCAGTTACATTCGTGTGAAGGAAGCGTTTTCTATTTCACTTTTAAGTTCGGTACTTGGTGTGAAAAGGATTCGCTTGCTTGTAATGCTTGTAGAATCAACGTCTTCTTCCTTTGAATAGCCTCTTGATGAAAAAGAAAGCTTTACCCGACCAAAGTTTCCCAGCTGGATTTTAAATCCGTTTTTGAGGTACATGGGAAGTTTTCGCACAAGCGAGGTAAGAACTGCTTCAACGTCGGTAACGTTCAGAGTACATGCATCGGAAATGTCCTTTGCTAAGTCCATTACGGTAAGTTCTTCCATGTACTGTGGAGCAGCGTAGAATTTTGATTCTTCGTTATTCTGAGGATTTAATCTTTTTACAACTCTGTATTTCATATTGGTTTTCTCCTATTATTGGAACTCTTGTTCCCTGGGTGGAAATTGCTTTTATTAACATAAGCATTTCTCCTGATTTAATTTTTTACTTCCAGAAGGCTGCATGACATGCAGTTTGTTCCCAAAAGTCGTCTTGATTTTTCTTCAACGAAGAGTTTCAAGATCTTGAAAAAACATAAGAAACCAACTATGATAAATTTTAACTATTACATCTGTGGTTTCCCATGGATTGTTTAGAGACTTTTTAATTGATTGCAGTCAATTAAAAGGTCTTTTTTTTTGCATTCAATTCATTTGCCTCCTTGCAGATTTCTATTCCCTGTTCAGGATGTTTTCTATCTGCTCTTTGTCCTTATCGTTAAGTTTGCCCATTGCCTTGGCAAGAGCAACAATCCCAATAACGGCAGTTGCTGTGAGGGCAGTTCCAGCTAAAATTGCACCCCAGTTTACACCGTCACCTTGATTTGCAGGAACTTTAGATTCCTTTTTATCATTTCCCAAAAGATGGTCAGGAGTAGTTTGCAGAACATCCGCAATTTTCTGCAAAGTCTGAACACTCGGATTGCGACCATTTGCACCGTCTGTCATCCAGCGACTTACCGTTACTTCGCTTACGCCAAGCTTTTCTGCAAGCTGTCTCTGCGTCATTCCCTTTGCCTTTAAGAGCGTTTCCACTCTGTTTTTGAAGTTTGAATCCATGTCAAAACCTCCTTTCTTAACCTTTCTTCTGTTCTATCTGGTTATAAAAATACAAAAACTTTACCATAATGTCAAGTAAATAAATAGAAATTAAATAAAAAATTGTAATTATTAACATAAATTTGATTAATTTGGTAAAATATACGGAAAATTAACCAAAAACATACGATGAATTTTTTAAAATGTACGGAGAATTTTTAAATTCATACGGAGTTTTTGGGTAAAACGTACGGAGAAATTTTGATGCTTCCTGGCATTTGCATGAACTTTTGTTCCGTTTATGCTTATTGTTCCAAGTTTTTCATCACCCCTGTTGACTGTACCAACAAAAGATTTGCAGGAAAACCTGTTTGAATGCTTCCTTATTAAAAGAGTCAGACTCCTTGTCCAATTTGTAAACCCAGAATCTTAAATTTCACTTTAATGCTATAGCATTAAAGTACCTTGACAAAGGTACTTTAATAGGGAGCACTTGTTTCACGCGTGCTCCCTATTAAAAAAAGGGGGATTTTATTATGCAAAAACAATTAATTACAGAAGAAAATTTTGAAGATTGACTAAAATCAAAAGATTTTTCAGAAGTCACCCCTAGTGGCAGAAAAAGCACTATTTATAGTTATTTAAATCGAGTAAAAAAAATTTGTTCTCGTGAAGGTTTTGAGGATTTAATTGAGCTTTCAAACCATATTGATTCCATCGTTGTAAAATATAACAAAGGTGGAAGTGAAGAAAAAATAGGGCTAGAAAGTAATTCAACGGTTATTAATGCATTAAAGCAGTTTCAGGAATTTGTTAACCAAAACTAGAGGAAAGCAAGTATGAAGATAAATAAACGTTTTTTATTCATTTTCCTTATTTTTTTCCTTGGAACATCTTTTTTTGCTGAAGGATATGGCTGGGTTGGAGATGTACAGCCATACTCTTCTAATCCGTCATTTAAGGCACTTTGTGAAGATGCCCGTCATATGGTAGAACAAATGGAAAAACAAAATTTCAACATACAAAGGGTAACAAAATTAACTAAAAACCAAGAAGCTCTTCTTTGGGATGCAATTGAACGCTATGATTACAAAAAGGACGAGGCTTACATTGTTATGTTTAATGATTTTGAATTATTGTGCTACAACAGAATTCATTTCCAGCTTTTTGCTGTTTATGCAAAAATAACTGGTATAAGAACATGTGATTTTGTTGCCTTCATGACATGTGACTGTCGCAGTCGCCATATAAATTAAAATAATTCTCGGAGAAGCCATTATGAATCATAAAAAATTATTTTTTTTTAATTACGGTTATTTTTACAATCTTCAGCCCTCTTTTTGCCACACCAAAAGGTAATGTTTACCCGACAGAATATCTTGGAAGGGTGCCAGAAATTTCTGCGTATGAGACTTACTTGAATTTGTATGATGCTACGAAAAGCGGATTCCCAGTTAGGAGTTGGCCCAAGCTCAATAAAAATCAAACAGAACTTTTGTGGAAGGGGATAAATCAATTTGACTATGAAATTGGTGAAGTTTACTATGTTATGTTTGATGATTTTGAAAGTGATCATGTTCCACTTTTTTGTGTTGTTGCAGAAATAACTGGCAAAAATAAATGCAAGGCTTATGCTTTTAGTACACCTTAAAAAATTTCTTTGAGAATGCCTGTTCTTGTAAATAAATCTTAATCGTCTGCAATGCAATAATAAAGATGATTTTTACCCCTTGACGCCACCAATTTTTGCCCTTAAAATTGAACTACAATTGAAACCAAAAGGGGAGTAGTTACCCTCGCAAAATCAACAGCCGGCCTTTTTTTTGAGGTCTGGTTTTGCGGCTTCTTAATTTGAAGAAACAAGACCTTTTGTTCATAAAAGTTGGATTTTCCAGCTTCTGTGAACAAGAGGTCTTTTTTTGTGGTTGGAGAATTTGTGGCAGGCAGTGAAGAATCTGCAAAGGTTATTTCAAGGTGAAAAACGCAACAGTTTTGAAAATTACCTTTCACGGTGGACTTCTGCGGTAGCGCTGGGAAGGGCGCCGTAGGCGTTCCGGAGCGACTGAAAGGAGTGGAGGAATGAGCGTTAGCGAACCCTGGACATAGCGACGGCAAACGGAATGAGCGTAGCGAATGGAGTTTGCCGGACCGCCCAAAATAAAAAAATTCCCGTGTGGAAAATGGAGGAATTTATGGATTTTTTTAATGCACTTGGCGCTTATTTTATGGAAGGAATGAGCAGTCTGGGCTGGCAGCAGTTTGTGATGTACGCGATTGGCGGGCTGCTGATTTATCTGGCGATTGCCAAGGATTACGAGCCGGCGCTGCTTTTGCCGATTGGGTTTGGGGCCATTCTGGTCAACCTGCCGCTGGAGATTTTGTGGAGTCACGACGGCCAATCTGGGGCCCTGCAGATTTTGTACAACGCGGGAATTATGACGGAACTTTTCCCACTGCTCATTTTTATTGGCGTGGGTGCGATGATTGATTTCCGACCGCTTTTGCAACGGCCCTGGATGCTGATTTTTGGAATTGTCGCTCACTTTGGTATTTTTATTGCGGCGGTTCTGGCTCACTATTGCTTTGGTTTTGACTGGGCAAACGCTTTGAGCATTGGAACGATTGGCGCGGCTGATGGCCCGACCGCTATTTTTGTTTCGCGGAAATTCGCACCGGGGCTTTTAGGGCCAATTACGGTTGTCGCATATTCGTATATGTCGCTGGTCCCGATTATCATGCCGCCGGTAATTAAGCTTTTGACTACCAAAAAAGAGCGAATGTTGCACGTGGAAGGCACGGACAAAAATATTCCAAAGTGGCTGGTTATCGTTTTCCCGATTTTTATTGCCGTGATTTGCGGAATTCTGGTGCCGGTTTCCGCTCCGCTCATGGGATTTTTGATGTTCGGAAATTTAATCCGCGAATGTGGCGTTATCGATAAACTTTCTAAATCTGCCCAGAACGAGTTAGCCAACATTGTCACTTTGCTTTTGGGAATCAGCGTGGGCGGAACTATGCGGGCGGAAAATTTTCTGCAACCGGCAACTCTCCTGATTATGATTTTGGGCCTGGTCGCTTTTGTGGGTGACACGGTTTGCGGTGCTTTTTGCAAAATTCCTGAACCTTTTCCGCCGCAAAAAACTCAATCCTATGCTGGGTGCCTGCGGTCTTTCTGCCTTCCCAATGGCCAGTCGCGTTGTTCAAAAAATGGCCCTCAAGGAAGATGACCAGAATTTTATTTTGATGCACGCCGTCAGTGCCAATGTTTCCGGCCAGATTGGTTCTGTTTTGATTGGCGGAATTATCATCGCGATTTTGGAAAGTCACGCGCTGGGGTAAAGTTTCTTACAAAAACATTAGCTAATTTTAGTGTTTTTTGAAAAATCTATACTATAATAATAGTAGAATAATAGTAGGCATACTTTTAAAAAAACGGAGCGAAAAATGAGAATTCTTCACACGAGTGACTGGCATTTGGGAAAACTTTTTCACGAAAAGTCTTTGATTGAAGACCAGGCTTTTATGCTGGACCAGATTTTGGAAACGATTAAGGGGGCGGCGACTGAGGGGCGGCCTTTTTCGGCGCTGATTGTGGCCGGTGATATTTATGACAGGGCCCTGCCGCCGAGTGAAGCGGGAACTTTGCTCAACGATTTTTTGGAGAGGGCGACGGGGGAAAATCCTGGGCTGCATATTTTTTTGAATGCGGGAAATCATGACAGTGCGACGCGTCTTTCTTTTGCGGCGGGATTTTTGGAAAAGCACAATATTCATATCTGCACGGACACTAAAAACTTTACGGATGCGGTTGTATTAGAAGAAAATGGCGAGAAAGTTGCTTTTTATCAGCTGCCTTTTTTGACGCCTTATTCGATTGAGGATGACTCTGGGGCGGAAATGGCGGAAGATGGCGAGGAAAAATCCCTCCGGTCGCAGGAAGAACTTTATTCGGTGGCCTGCAAAAAAATTATCGCGGCTCACAAAAAAAATTATGGCGAGGGCGTGCCAGCGGTTTTGAATGCTCATCTTTTTGCGGCGGGGGCTGCGGTTGCGGCCTCGGAGCGGACAAATGTTGGGGCGGTGGAGCAGGCGGATATTTCGCATTTTAAGGATTTTACCTACTGTGCTTTTGGTCATATTCACAAGTTTCAGCCATGTGATAAGGAAAAGCGGTGTTTTTATTCGGGCTCGCTTTTGCCTTACAATTTTGATGATAGTCCGGAGTGTGGCGTGCTGGATGTGGAGATAAAAAATTCTAGAGATGTCCCGTCTGTAAAAAGAATCCTCCTTAAACCACTTCACCCGATTAAAAATCTGACTGGGCCGATGAAGGATTTTATTGGTTCTGAGGCGAAAAAATCTATTATTCAGGAAAATCAAAATAATTATGTTCAGGTGATTTTGACTGACGCGGTTATGCCCAGCGAGGCTTTTATCACTTTGAAGACGGTTTTTCCAAATCTGCTTTGCGTGACGATGAAGGAAGAAAATCTTGGCGGAAAAAATGTTTCTATTCAGAGCAGAAAAGAGGCCATTGATTCTAACGACCCGGAAAAAATCTTTTGCCAGTTTATGAAGGATTTGTACAGGGATGCGTTTGATGATGGCGAACTTTTCCAGGCCCAGAAAAAAATCTTTTTAAAGGAAGCAGGGGAGTTGTAAAATTATGAAACCAGTTAATTTACGGATGAAAAATATCGGGCCGTACGCGGACGAAAAAATAGATTTCACAAAACTTGACAATATGTTTTTGATAAAGGGCGACACCGGGGCCGGTAAGTCTTTTATTTTTGATTCTATGACTTTTGCCCTTTACGGTGATTTGCGTGGAAACAGAAAAGATCACGCAAAGGATTTAAAAAGCCGCTATGCAAAGGATGAGGACGACGCTTTTGTGGAATTCACTTTTGCAAATGGCAATTCGCTTTATCACATTGAGCGCAGAGTGCCTTTTTCTTACACGAATCGAAACGGAAAAATTGCTTCAAAACCCCATCGGCTTGTGGTTAAAAAAATTGTGGACGGCAAGGAACAGGAGATAGTTGGAAATCTTACTGAATTAAATAGTAAAATTCAGGAAATTATTGGCTTGAGTGCGGATGAATTTTCGCGGATTGTTGTTTTGCCCCAGGGGGAATTTGCGGAATTTTTGCACCAGTCTTCAAATGACAGAACTGCGACCCTTGAAAAACTTTTTCCGGTGGATTTTTATTCCAAGATTTCTGACAGGATTAAGGAAAAAGTTGACGCTGAAAGTGAAGAATTAAAGACTGTTACGAATTTGATTGGGACTTTGGCGAAGGAAAAAGATTTTTCTGATGCTGAGGAAAAAATCAAAAATCAAAATGAAGAAATCAAAAAACTGTCTGCTTTGTCTAAGGATTTGATTGAGAAAAAAAGTGAAATTGCCGGCAAAATCGAAAAATTAAAACACGAAAAAGCTGATGCTGATGAATATGAAGAAAATTGCCAGAAACTGAAAAATCTTCAGGCAAAAGAAAAGGATTTTGAGGCTTTAAATCAAAAAATTGCAAAGGCGGATAAGGCAAAAGGGCTTAAAGAAAATATTTCGCTTTACGAAAGTTCT
>CAVCWN010000279.1:0-5629 GCA_963605975.1 Desulfovibrionaceae bacterium
AGGTGGCGGTTTGTTTTCGAGTTACGCTTTTCGCAAAGAGGTGGCCTTTTGTTTTCGAATGGCGCCTTTCGTAACCAGTAGCCGCTTTTGTTTTCGAGTTACGCTTTTCGTAACCAGTAGCCGCTTTTGTTTTCGAAAGGCGTATTTCGTAAAGAGGAACCGCTTTTGTTTACACCCCACCCCTTTCCTAACCAGTCCCACAAAAAATCCTTGCCGGTAAAAATTAAAATTGTTATCTTTTTAGAATGAGTTATGATTTCGACATGGCTCCATCACCCAAAAAAAATATTTTTTCCTTGCCCGTGATTGATGTGGAAAAGACTTCGAGACTTTTGAAAAATGTTCGCGAAAAAAATGGTATTCGTGTTTCACAAGTGCAAAAAGTTTTTGGAATGGAAAATCCGCAGTCAATTTATGTTTGGGAAGATCCTTCCAAAAAGATTTTGCCCCGCTTAGACAATATGCTTGTCCTTTCAAGGTTGTATGCTACGACTATAGACCAGTTGTTGGTCTTAAAGGCAGAGTAGGCAATTTTTGCTAACAGAAAAAGGGCGGTTTTTAGATGATTAATGATTTTTTAGAGATACCCTTAATTCATATTTTCGTCAAAAAGGCTTTCCATGGCGTTTGCAAAAATTTGTAATTCCTGGCTGTCTGAAAATGAGTAAAGGCTGAGCGGTGTGACAGGGGCTTCGCTTGCGGCAACCCAGAATTGTGCGTCGCTTGACTGAAGGTCTGCTGTCTGGCATGAAGCTAAAACTGGGGCAAGACCTGTAATGTTTGCAAGTCTTTCCTGGACAGATGGCATCATCAGGTAGTCTAAAAGACTCTCTGTATTTTTCTTTGCAGAAAGTGGCACGTAGCAGATGGTTGGCGAACAGATGTTTAGTGTAGAAATGCCTTCTTCTGCTGGGAAGTATGACTGGCTTTCGTCTGTGTATTCAGGAATGCTTTTGTAGTTTTCTATAACCTGCTGTTTTACTTTTCTGTGATTTGTGAGGGTCAGGAAGACAATGCTTGGCTGTGCTTCTTCCATTAAGTAAAAAACTGTCTGGCTGTCATAAGTTTGCAGTTTGCGTGGAATAAGATTGTTTGAAGACCAGTAAGAAAATTTTTGACTTACGCAGGAAAGGTTTTCTTTTATGAAAAGTTTAAAGGCATTTTCTTTTTCTGCAGGACTTGTGTTTTCAGCAAGTTCTTTGAGGGCCTGGGCTTTTTGTGTGTACGAGTCTTTGCCTTCTGTAGTTAAAAGGATGATGCCGGCTATGTCTGTAAGGCAAGAAGGTTCTGCGGATGCAAAAAGTATTGGAGATGAAAATTCGGCTTTTGTTTGAGAAACGAAATTTTCAAGAGAGGCCCAGTCTGTAAAAGTTGGAGTGGATTCGCCTTTTTGAGGAATGTTGACTAGGGCTTCCCAGACGTCTGTGAGTAATGGCATGCAGGAAATTTTTCCTGACGGACTTTTTATGGTGATGGCGCTTGTGGCCAATGTCATGCCTTTTGCAAGTGAAGATGGGGCTGCAACTTTATCTGCTTTTTTTCCTGTAAAGGCTACAGCGTCCTGGGCACTTTTTCCCATGTATGTGATGACGGCGTCATAGCTTTTTTTGAGCTGGCTGGACAGGGGAAGGGAGGTGTCTAAATTTATAAAGGCATAGTTTATTTTTTTGCCTTTGGCATCTGTGAGTTTTTCTATTTGAGTGCAGAAAATTTTTACTTGATTTTCTGGCAGTCCGTAAAATGCGATTTTTGTTTTTGGAGCAAGTTTTTCTTTGTTTGCTAAAAGAAAAAGGCCTGCTGTAAAAATTAAAAATAAAACAACAATTATGCTAACCAGCTTAGATGGGCTTTTTTTTGTCTTTTCCATAGTAATTGAATTATGGGGCTTTTTTTCTAAACATTCAACAAAGATTTTTCCAATATTTTCTTTTGCTTTCTTAAAGGGAATTTTCTTTACTTTTCTTTTTTACATTATTAAGGTAATATTTTGGATAAGTGTATCTCTAAAAAATCATTTTCAGTGTTTTTTTAGAGGCTCCCATAAATGTGAAAGTGCGTAAGGGGGTGTAGGGGCGCCGGAGGCGTTCCGGAACTTATCTGCAGCAAGCACGAAGTGCGCAGCAAAGATAAGTGGAGGAATGGAGTGCGAAAGCACGGAACCCCGAAAGACCCGACCTGCCTTTAGGCAGGTTACGCCCAGAAAAAAAATATTTTTATTAAATTGATTTTTAAGAGGTTTTTATGTGTGGAATTGTTGGTTACGTGGGAAGTAAAAATGCGGCTCCAGTTTTGATTTCGGCTCTTAAGAAACTTGAATATCGTGGTTATGACAGCGCGGGTATTGCTGTTTATGATGAAGAAAAAGATGAAGTTATTGTAAAAAAATGTAAGGGGGCTCTGCGTTTTCTGGAAGAAAAAATTGCGGGCGAAATTGTAAAGGGTTCAATGACTGAAGAAAGCGATGAATCTTTAATAGAAAAATGTGGTCAAGTGGTTCACGGTTGCCTGGGAATTGGGCACACACGCTGGGCTACTCATGGTGAACCTAGTGATATAAATTCTCATCCCCATACAAATGTCAGTGGCAGCATTGCTGTTGTTCATAACGGCATAATTGAAAATTTTGCTAAACTGAAGGCCTGGCTTGAAAGCGAGGGTATTGTTTTTAAAAGTGATACGGACACAGAAGTTGTTGCCCACCTTATAAATTATTATTACGAAGAAGAAATGGATATTTTTAAGGCGGTTCGTCTGACTTTGCAGCGTCTTGAGGGCAGCTATGCTCTTGGCGTGGTTTGCAAGGATTATCCTGACAGGGTGATTGCGGCCAGAAAAGAAAGTCCTTTGATTGTTGGTGTGGGAAAGGGTGAAAATTTTATTGCTTCTGATGTTCCTGCAATTCTTGAATATACAAGGGATGTTTATTTTCTTGAACAAAATGAAATGGTTGTTTTGTATAAGGATCATGTGGATCTGTTTGATGAAAATGGAGCCCGCATTGTAAAAGAACCTTATCATGTGGATTGGGACATTTCCAGCGCAGAAAAAAATGGTTATGCCCACTTTATGCTTAAAGAAATTCATGAGCAGGTAAAGGCTGTAACTGATACTTTGCGCCCCCGCCTTGTTATGAAGGGCAATCTTCCTTGTGATATTAATATGGAAGAAGTTGATCTTTGTGATGTTTGGAAAAATGCAGGGCGCATTGTGATTACGGCTTGTGGTACGGCTTACCATGCGGGCGTTGTTGCAAGATACGCTTTTGAAAAATTTGCCCGCATTCCTGTTGTGGTGGATGTGGCCAGTGAATTCCGTTACAGAAATCCTATTTTAAAAAAGGATGATGTTTTTATAGTGGTTTCTCAGTCTGGGGAAACTGCTGATACTCTGGCAGCGATGCGTTTGGCTAAGGCTAATGGGGTGAGGGTTATTGCTATTACTAACTGCGTGGGGTCGACTGTGAGCCGTGAAGCGGATGCGGTAATTTATACTTGGGCTGGACCTGAAATTGCTGTTGCTTCTACAAAGGCTTATACGACTCAGCTGATTTGCCTTTACCTTTTGGCTCTTGAAAGTGCGAAGGCTCGCGGCACAATGGGTGATGATGATTTTAAACATAACCTGGCTGAACTTTATGCTCTTCCTGCTAAGGTGGAAGAAATTCTTAAAAATCAGGCTGTGATTCAAAAATTTGTTTCGCAGAATTTTAATAAGGAAAAGGTTTTCTTTATAGGCCGCCAGTTTGACAGCGCGACTAGTTTGGAATGTGCCCTGAAGTTAAAGGAAGTCAGTTACATGCACAGTGAAGCTTTTGCGGCCGGAGAACTGAAGCACGGTCCTATTGCCTTGGTTGATTCTTCGACTTTGGTTGTTGCCATTGCCACTGAACCTGCCATGTACGAAAAAATTGTTTCTAACATTGTAGAAGTAAAAAGCCGCGGTTGTTCAACGATGGTGATTACTCAGGATGATGGGGACGCTTTTAAAAATTGTGCTGATATTGTGATTAAAATTCCAAAAACGGATTACGCTTTTGCGCCTGTTCTTTCGGTTATTCCAGCACAGCTTTTTGCATACTATTGCGCTGTTCACAGAGGCAACGATCCGGATAAACCTAGAAATCTGGCCAAGTCTGTTACGGTGGAATAATTTTTTTTAGGGAGCTTCAAAAGATTTTAATCTTTGGGGGCTGGGTTAAAAAGTACGAGTGGAGCATTTATGGGATTAAGTAAAACTGATGTTTTGCAGTATGTGAAAGAAAATGATGTGAAATTCATAAAGCTGCTTTTTACAGATTTGTTTGGCAGGATAAAAAGCATTTCTCTTCAGCCAGCAATTTTGGAAAAGGCTTTTGAAGAAGGAATTTCTTTTGATGCGGGTGCAATTCCTGGATTTTTGGATGCTTCAAAAAGTGATTTGTTCCTTTTCCCGGATCCGGAAACTCTTTGTGTTTTGCCATGGAGGCCCCAGCAGGGCAGGGTAATAAGGATGTTTTGTAACATTCGCTATCCTGATGGAAAGCCTTTTGAGTGCGACGCAAGGCATTTGCTTGAAGATGTGTCTTTAAAGGCAAAGACTTTGGGCTATACAATCAAGGTGGGAACTGAATGCGAATTTTATCTTTTCAAATTGGATGAATTTGGAAATCCTGTAAAAGTTCCACATGATAATGCTTCTTACTGCGACTTTGCTCCTATGGACAAGGGGGAAAATGTAAGGCGTGACATTATTCTTACTTTGGAAAAGATGGGCATTCAGCCTGAAACAAGTCACCATGAAGCCGGTCCTGGTCAAAATGAAATTGATTTTAAATATTCGGATATTTTGCAATCTGCGGATAACTTTAGCACATTTTTGATGACTGTAAAAACCAGTGCTGCCAAGGCGGGGCTTTTTGCTTCCATCATGCCAAAGCCTGTTGAAGGAAAGTCTGGCAATGGTTTGCACATAAATCTTTCGCTTTACAAAAATGGCATAAATCTTTTTGAATCAGAAGATGAAGTTTCAAAATTCTTTACAGCTGGAATTTTAAAGCATATAAGGGAAATTACAGCTTTCCTGAATCCAATGGAAGAATCTTACCAGCGCCTGGGAAAATGCGAGGCTCCTCTTTACGTAAGCTGGTCACCGGAAAACCGCAGCCAGTTAATCAGAGTGCCTGCCGCAAGAGGTCAGGGCTGCCGCATTGAATTGCGTTCGCCGGATCCAAGCTGCAACCCTTACCTGGCACTTTCTTTGATTGTGGCTGCCGGCCTGGATGGTATAGAAAACAAGATGCCTTTAGCCGCTGCCGTTAACAAAAATCTTTATAGCGAAGATGTCAAGGATTTAGAAAAACTGCCCCTTACATTAAAGGAGGCTTTGCTTTTGGCCCAAAAGTCGGATTTCGTAAAATCTGTGCTGGGTGAAAAAATGCTTGAAACATACGTTGCCATTAAGCAAGACTGGAAGGATCCGGAATTCGGGCAGCTGTGATTTTTTTTTGTGTTTACGAAAGGCAGTGGCGGTTAGCGGTGAGGTACTGTTTACGAAAGTGACTGACTGTTAGCGAATGGATGCCTGTTTACGAAAGGCGCTTGCGGTTAGCGGTGAGGTGCTGTTTACGAAAGACGCTTTCAGTTAGCGGTGA